>JBASCV010000356.1:0-9270 GCA_049651825.1 Bacteroidia bacterium | reverse complement strand
CTTTTTTTTAGGAATATTATAACGTTTTTTACCATAATCAATTTTACTGCCAGATTTCGGACTTTTAGTGTTTTGCTTAGAATTCTCTATACGCTTCGCTGATGGCTCAGCAGGATTGTCTATCGGTTTATTTATAACTTCATTAATTACTTTGCTCATACTATTTAAGTATTGTAATGCCTTTTTATACAAATCGTAATAATGTATATCGTGCATTTGTAATCCATAGTCTCCATCTTTTAGTTTAACACTGCCAGGTGATTGTCCTCCTATCATAGGGTCCACTAAATCCCTAAAATCTGGATAATTATAAGTCAATCCACCAATAGTCTCGTACTTATCATAATAACCTAGTAAATGTAGCGTCTCATGAATAGCTGTTTTATAAGTAGCTCCTGCACCAATAATTGCACCATTTACAGCGGTACCACCTAATCCAGCTGCGTCTCCTAAATCTCTACTCAAGTCTATTTCTAATATATTGTCACCAGCAACAATTCCAGCTTCTTTTTGTTGTTCATTAGTTAGTTGAGACAATTGTCGTACTCGGCTATCAGGTAACAACATTGCTTTTCGCATATTTTCTAAAGACTCATTATAGACATAATTGACATTGATAACAACTTTCCATTCATGTCCGTCTTTATCTGTATATGTTCTATCAGTTCCCAACAAAGCAGCTGTATTAGATTTTAATTCATCAATACCAGCAGCTGCGTTAACCCCGTATACATGAATGGTCGATTCTAAAGTAATTGTACCTCCGCCTTTTGAGTTTGGAGTAATGGTCAACCTTCCGTCTTTACCATCTGGGTCATTAAATACAATTGGGCTATTAAAAGCAAAAGAATAAGTACTAATTCCTGGATATTTACTTTCAGACGGGTCAGTACTTAACCACCTACCCAACCTCGGGTCGTACATCCTTGCACCAAAATCATAGCTATTATCCTCCCCATAAATCTCATTATCCTGACGTTTGCCATTAAATCCAAACTCCGTTCCAGTTTCATTAAACCTACGCCCTGGAGTTGAAGCACCAAACGCAAACGGCTCCCCACTTGATATAACCTCTGGCATATAGTATTCAGCATCGGTACTTGCACCACCTAAATCAACCCCTTGTTTCTTATCTGTTACGGTTACCATAACATTCCCTAAATGGTTAGCCTTTACATACAAAAAATTCAAATGGGGTATTTTTCCTATAGCCTTGTTTACAGAAAACGGGAAATTTTCTGTAGGGTTGATATTGCTATATGTATAGGAATAACGCACGTTTTAGGGTAAAGTGTAGGTTTTAGGGTATTTCAAATGTAGTAAATTATTTATTTACTCTTTGCAAAAATGCTGTTTATTTTTGTACGAATTTAAGTTTTTTCTTACATGCTTAATCTCCTTTATTTACAGATGTTTTGAGGTCTTTGAAATTGTTAAAAAAAGGGTAGGTAAAGGACTGCTAATGTTCAGTTTTAGCCGACACATAAAAGCACTGCGCATAATTTTGGCTTGGCATCATTAAAACGAACGCCAAGCCAGCCAGCCCATTATACGCAATGCTTCCAGACACACAATAAAACAGAACATTAGCAGTACTTTGATTTAGTTTATTTTCACACAGGCTTACACGCCCTTCCGCCCTACGGTTGGAGCATTTTTAAAGCTGATGCAAAAAATCCTTTCGCTCATTTATCTTGCTATTTTTTACATCAGCTTTAAAAACGTTGATTTACAGGCGATTAGATGTTTTTGCACCACTTTGTTTAAATGCCGTTTTTATTTGATTTAAGACACCTTCTTAATAATTAGCCCTACTTGTCTATAGCGTAAAGAAAAACCAACCAAGGGCATTTTTTACCCTTTTTTGGCTCTGTTTTATCGTTCTTAGGTGGTAGGCTCAGTTGTTTGGCCTTTTTTGCTCGATTTTTATTGATAGATAATGGCTTGTGGGGGGATTTGTGCGTTTATCTATCAATAAAAATGAGCATCCAAACGGACTGCAAAGGGATGATAAAGTGGTGTCGTTTATTCCGTGCGGAAGGTGGTAATAACATAGCAATAATAAATTTCGTACTCTTATAGACACACTATTAATGCTAAGAATAATAATATAACAATCAATATTGTTATCCCTTTGTTGGTGGGGTTTTCAGTTTCATATTTTAATCCCCAAAAATTAATTTTTACTTTTTCATCTTTTTTCATGTTTCTTGTTTCTATAATATATAAGAATCACTTTTTTTTACCTTTTATAAATACTATGCAAATATAGAATGTCGACTTTCTATCCGAAAGGACAGCCTTATTAATGAGTCGTTTGTATAGCCTTTTCAATGGTTTCAGCACTATTAAAAGCAATTGAAAAAATAAATTTTTCATTATATTTATTTTAAAATTTTTATCTATAAGTCTTATTTGCTAAGGGCTTTAGAGTTTTTTTATTTTTCTGCTTTTGTGAAATTATCGGACACTTAGTGTACACTTTTTTAATGCACTGATTTTCAATTGTATATGTTGACACTTTTACTCTTTTATTCTGAGTTATATAAATTTTGTCAAAAAAAGATGTTTTGTCAAGCCTACTGAATTAATATTTTTCTGTATGTATTAATATTATTGGCGTTGAGCGATAGCGGTAAAACAGCCTTGAGCAAGCGTGGGAAAAACGGATGCAATGAATGAAGCGTAGCGTAATGGATTGCGGACGTTGTGCATGCGAGCCTCCTGCGAGTGGAGCTACTGGTGGGAGCATGGGAGCTATGAGGAACGAATAGCGGATGCGACCTATGTTGTAAACACAAGGGCTTTCCATACTGCCGGTAGGCAAATAAATCAATCAGCCCGAAGCCAGTAGCGACCCGCAGGCGAGCAAAATTAGTGCAAGCGGTGGACTTTATAGCTGCTGAGCTGAACGAAGCTTTAGCGTAGTGAAGTGAAGCTGCTGTAAAGGACAAAGTAGCTTGCAGTGAACAAAAGCAAGGCAAATGAAAAGTATGACAAGCTGTGTAGCGTAGCGGAACACCCGAAGGGCAATACAGCTCTTTTTTATACCTTAAAAAACAAACAAAAATAAAAATGTGCTGTATTGGCTTGGCGAACTTTTTGTATTTGCCTTGCTGTAGTGAACACCGCTTTACCTGTGTGTTAGCCTGTGCGGTGGCTTTCTTGTGGGTTGTTTTTGGATATGTCCAAAACGTATCCAAATTTATCCAAAAACTATTGTATGCTTTAAACAAGCTTATTCATAGGCTCTTTCATTCTGCCGAATCAATAAATCCTGATAGTTTTTCTTCAATTTCTTTAGGTGATGGAAGTAGATTTTTATATTCCTTAGGTAGCGTTTCTGTCAATGTATAACTGGCTATACCTATTGGGTTGTTCGTTCTTTTTAATGCGTATTCTACTATTGTTTTGTTCTTGCTTTTACAGATAATGATTCCAATAGAAGGGTTTTCATCTTTTTGTTTTATAGTATCATCTAACACAGCTAAATAAAAGTTCATTTTTCCTGCATATTCCGCTTTAAACTTTCCTGCTTTGAGTTCGATTACTACCAATGATTTCAGCTTTCTATGATACAATAACAAATCAATATAAAAATCTTCGTCTCCTACTCGTAACCTGTATTGATTACCAATAAAAGCAAAATCTCCACCCATTTCGGATAAAAACTTTCGAATATTTTTCATCAAAGAAAGCTCCAATTCCTTTTCATTATGGTCTTCTGTCAATTCTAAAAAATCAAAGTTGTATTCATCTTTAACAGCAAGTTTTGCCTGATGTTTGTATTTTGCTGGTACTGCTTTATCAAAGTTCGTTTGATTCAACAGAAACTTTTCGTAGGATTTACCTTCTATTTGATGGGTTAATACATTTTTTGTCCAACCGTATTTCTTGGTCATTTGAATATAAAATTCACGTTCTAAATCGTCTTTACATTGGTCAATAATAACGGTATTATGGCTCCAGCTAATTTCTCTCACCATTGGTGAGAGTTTTTCATTTTTGTGGTATTCAAGATAAAATTTTCGCATCCGCCAAAGGTTTTGAGATGAATAACCTTGTTGTCCTATAAATTCATTTTGCAAGTCTGTTGATAGTGTTTCTACTACTGATTTGCCCCAACCGTGCTCTTTTTGCTTCTCTACAATGCTTTTCCCTATTTCCCAATACAATGTCAACAGGGTTGCGTTTACCTGTTTCATTGCCTCATATTGTGCTTTGCGGATTTTGTCCTTTATCTCTGATAAAAAACGTTTATAGTGGTCTTTCTCTATACTTTTCATATTGTAAAATTAATTCTTTTTTGATGTAACTGTCTGTGATATCAAGTTATTACCCAAACGGATGATGCTTTTTTAATAAATCGGTTAACCCGTCTAAGTTCTGATGTTCATATTTTTCTGTACTGGTAATGTATTTATGGCCTGCTAAATATTGTGCTTTTCGTTTGCCATACAGTTTTATCCAATTCATGATTACACTTGCACGTAGCTGATTGATGCTGTATATTTTAGGGTCTATTCCTTTCAATTCCTGCATTACTCCAGTTACTATAGATGCCATTTGTTCTTTAAATAATCGTTCTTGTGTGGGTTGTAATACTGACAAATAGTTTGACAATGGTAATATTTGGCAAGGTTCTAATTTTAGTATGCGTGCATTGATGCGTTTGGCTCCTGGTAAATGTACTACTCCCTTTTCAAGGTCTATGTCTTTTATTTGTAATGTAGTCAATTCACTTGTGTTTAAGCCCTGATAAATGATGAAGCCCAGCAATACCATGTGTTTGTGTAGTGTGTAATTCTGTTGGGCTACTGAGCGACTATGTGGCTTTTTTTCTTTTTTATAATGTATGTAACTCTGATAAAGGTTTTGCAATTCTTCATAGCTAAACGCATTGACAATTATCGTTTGTGCTGTCCCTTTTACCCGTAATGTGCGCGCTGTATTGATGTTGATGTATTCGTATTTTTTTAAATATTCATAATAAATACTAACACTTTGCAATCGGATATTGATGCTTTGGGGCTTTAGTTTTCTGCTTTGTAAATAACTTACATAGCTCAACAGTTCATTATAAGTCAGTGCATCTGCTCTATAATCATTCTCTTTTTTCCATGCTTCTACACGCCTTATATTTGCTAAGTGTTCGTATATGCTTTTACTACTGTATTCGTGAGCTATTAAATAATTTTTAAAATCATCTAACCCCTCCAACATCCCAAAAGAAGAGGCTTTTAATGTGTGTGTATTATCCATTTTTTTATTTAAATCTCAATTTTCAATTTTTTAATCTCAATTATCAATTTTCAACTATCAATTATTTCTCCAACTCTTCAACAATGTGTGTATAAATTTGTGTGGATTCTAGTGAGGCATGACCCAAAAACTTTGATATATCTTCTATGGGCATTTTGTTTTGCAACAAGTGAGTAGCGATGCTGTGCCGTAAGGTATGTAATCCTATGGGTTTGCTGATTCCTGTGCGTGCTTTAAGTACTTTTATTCTATGGTAAAAATCAATCATCCGTTTGCCAAACTGATTGATAAAAAAGGCTTCATCATCCCTGTGTTTTTTCTTTATGCTTTGTCGTTTGATGTGCCAATTCGTGTTGTCTTTTAAAAATACAGTTCTGCCTTCTTCCAAATATTCTTTTATATCTTCCAAATGCTTTGTTGCTATGGGCACATAGCGTTGTTTGTTGCCTTTTCCTTTTTTTATAAATACTACTGCTTTTACTGTATCTATATCTTGTATGTTCAATTGCATCCCTTCTTTTCTTCGTATGCCACAGCCATAAAACAAGGCTATCATGGCTCTGTCTCTTTGTCCTGTTGCATTGCTATTGTGGGTATTCGACTCATAAGTAGCTTCATAGAGCTGTTTTATTTCATCGGTTGTTAGTATTTGTTTTTCTACTTCTTCTATGCTCAAACGTTTGCCATGCACATCTATCAGGTGGTTTCCGCTTTTGTTCAAATAAACCGCAAAGCTGTTTACTGCTGTTATTATTTTATTGATGCTGTAATGGGATAAGAGCTGATTTTGTTTTCTGTGCTTGCGCTGGCTTATATAGTCCACAAATTGGTACAATACACGGGGTTGTACTTGTGTAATGTGTTTGATATTCTGTTTTTCTAAAAAGTGTAAAAATTCTCTTACATGTATGGGTAAACTAGATGTTGTTGTTTCTGCATAGCCCAATGTATTCAACCATTCGGTATAACTTTTTTCTAAATAACGGTAGTGGGTGGATGTTAGTACTAGGTGCTTCATTTTTTAGATGTTGGATGTTAGATATTAGACACTGCTAACTTTCAATTATCAACTTTCAATTATTCATTCTCAATTATTTTTAGGGGGTGTGTACCTTTTTTAGGATTTTTTGAGCTTTTGTCTGTTTGGCACACTATGATTGGGTTTTATCGGCTCATTTTCGTTTTGAGCCGATGTGAGCCGATGAGCCGATACACGTTCTATATTCCGTAAAACGTCATCCAATACCGTATTGATGCGTGTTTGCAATTGTTTGTACTCTTCCGTACTGGTTATTTCATACTGAAATGCTTTTGTTTCTTTGTTTTCTGTTTTCTTTAATAATCCACTTTGTAATAATGCTGCATGATGCTTTTTTACTGTACTTATAGGGATACGTAACTCGTTTTTAATTTCATTACTGGTAAACTGTTCTTGTTGTTTTTCTTTCAAATGCGCTTTTAACCTTTCAAAATATTTTCTGCAACCGCCTGTTAATTCATCACTTTTTCGTAATAAAATATCTTTCATCAGTTCATTGGCTTGTTCTATATCTGCTAGTGTAGTTTCTATGAAAAGTTCGCCTGTAGCTTCATTTACTCTTTGAGTGCGTTGGTACTGATGATAAAAGGTAATGGCTTCTACAAAGGCTAAATAATGGGCATTGGTGCGTCTTGGTTTAAATACATCTTTGGGAATTTTTAAATATTCTGCATAAGGATTGATTACTGTTATGGGTTGCAATATGCGTTGGCAGTTCTGGAGGCAAAGCCTCGTTTTTATTTGTTCTTCTTTGTTTATTTTTCCTGCTGATAGTGAGCGTTGAAAATCCATAATGCGCTCGTCCTGTGCTTCGCTTTCATCTACATAAATCAAAAAACTTCTATTCGCATTGTCTTCATAAACAGCTTCTTGTGTGGTACATCCTGCAACGGTTACAGGGCCATTTACTTTTAAGTGTATGGTTTTAGTGTTGCCTTTGGTATCTTTTATGGTTATTGTTTTAGAAATGCGTTGTTTGCTTTGCAGTTCCCGTAGGGGGTACAAAGCACTTTCTGCTCCGTCCAAATCTTCTATCAATATGAGCTTGTGTCCTAATTCATCTGCTTCAAAATAATAAAATGCATTGCCTGTTAAACTGGTAATTTCTAGTTTATCTTCTTCTGGAAAAAGGGAGGCTACACTTTCTTGTAAATGGCTCTTGCCCATGCCACTACTGCCAAAACTAATGATGTGCAAAGGCTTTTCCATTTTACGGCTGGTAAATACTAAATACATGATAATTCTGTTTTGCTCTTCTCCTATAACGCCTGATTTTCCTATTGCTTCATTAGTTCGGAGTAATAAGTTCGGAGTTCGTAGAAAGTTCATTGCCTCTTCTTGTTCTGCTTCTGTCAATACTTTCACAGCCTTCACACTTTTTAATTTCAAATTTTCCAATTCATTCAAGCGGTAATTTTCCAATTCGTCTATCAATGTGTTTACTGCTGTTTCTAAATAACTGGGTCCTAATTCTAGTTTTTGTGCGCTTCTGCGGATGTAGCGGTCGAGTTGGGCATCATTATATAAATCTAAATTGTGGCGGAAGCTACGTTGTTTGTGGGCTATTTTTAAGGTGCTTTTGAGCTGGTGCAAGCCTTCTAGGCGGATTCCGCCCATTACAGTAAAGTTTAATGTTTCGTAAGTGTAAAGGATGTTTTCGGGATTGCTTGTGTTGAGTTTATTGGATGTGCTCATTTGAAATTATTTATTGATTCATTAAACAACAGCACAAAAATAACATAATTGTTTTATAACACAACAATATGTTTTGTAGTTTTGTTGTAAATTGTTTTAAAAGCACTTAAAAACTATATTTGAAGTGTTATTAATCAACACACAATGAAGTTAGCTGAAAACATAAAAAAAGTAAGAGAAGCCAAAGGGTTAAGCCAAAAAGAGGTGGCAATGGCTTGTAAAATGGATACTGCACAATATTCACGTATCGAAAACAGTAAAACAGACCCTTCTTTTTCTTCTGTAGTAAGGATTGCTAAAGCAATGGGCGTGGGACTGGCTGATTTGTTTAAAGCGGATGAACTTTTTAAAGATGTAGATTCCTACGACCGTTCTTTAATGGAAAAAATTGCTTTGATTGAACAGCTAGAGAAAAAGGAAAAACAAGCATTCTATGCTATTTTGGATGCCCTTATTGCTAAGAAAAAATTAAAAGACACATTGAATAGCGCTTTGCATAATGCTGGATAAGGATTCATTAGCTATACAAGCATAATAAAAACAAAAGCGAAGGTAATTACCTTCGCTTTTAGTTTTTATTAAATATTTAACTTCCTCTAAATCAATAATTTGTAATTTTAAATTTGTAAAAGTGACAATTGAAACACTACCCAATTGAAACACTACCTTTAATCTTCACTGGAACTTTGCTCATTCTTTATCAAACTTATTTCAATCCCTTTATACTTGCCGTTTAAACAATCTTTATCGTTTAATCTTTTCAAACTATCATTATCAAATATGTAGAAGGCTGCTCTGGATATTGAGTATTTTTTAGTGATGTAGTCTATGATATTTTTAGCCCTGCAAACTCCTATATATGGATTAAGTTTTACTTCTGCTATACAACTTGCATTAGAAAGCAGAATTTTATATTTATCTACTATTTTATTAGAAATGATAGATTGACCCAAACTATCACATTGCATTTTACCTTCTGGGCTCAACTCAACTGAATTGGCAGTAAACACGATAAGATTATTCGTTTGTATTTCTGAGTACAGATAATCTTTATGTTTATGACTATTGAATGAAGCAAATAAAAAAATCAATGCAAATAGACAAATGCAAACTAGTGCTTTCATAATAATAAAATTAAATTACTTTACTTTTTTTTAGGAATATTATAACGTTTTTTACCATAATCAATTTTACTGCCAGATTTCGGACTTTTAGTGTTTTGCTTAGAATTCTCTATACGCTTCGCTGATGGCTCAGCAGGATTGTCTATCGGT
>JBASCV010000355.1:0-4667 GCA_049651825.1 Bacteroidia bacterium | reverse complement strand
GTGCAAATGCCACTGCTCAGGCCGATTTAGATATCAACAACGTTAGAGCTAAAATTCTAAACGGTGGCGATATGTGGTGGGATATTTTTGGTAATAACGATGCGCGTTATGCTGTACCTAAGCCACCTATCGGACAAATTGGGCCAAGTTCGCAATTTGCTAGCTCTATTTGGATTGGTGGATATGATGCTGGTGGATCATTAAAAACGGCCGCTCAAACATATCGTCAAAATGGTAACGACTATTGGCCAGGACCACTTACAGCTTCTGCTACTACTGATGCTTCTACTTGTATTGCTTGGGATAAATTCTTTAAAATTAACCGTGCCGATGTTGAAAGTTATTATAACTGGGTTATTGGTGGGCAACAAGGTGTAAACCCAATTTTAGGAACTCAATCATGGGATGTAATTACTTCTTGGCCGGCAACAGGGCCTGATGGTCAACCGTTAGCTCCTTACTATGATGTTGATAACGATAATTTTTACGACCCTACTGTTGGTGATGTGCCTGATTTTGATATCACAGGAACAAGAGGTTGTTCTGCACAATTGTTTGGCGACCAATGTTTGTTTTGGGTATTTAACGATAAAGGAAATATTAAAACCGAAACCGGTAGCTCTGCTATTGGTCTCGAAATTCAAGCGCAAGCCTTTGCTTTTGCTACAAACGATGAGTTGAACAATGCAACTTTTTATAAGTATAAAATTATCAACAAATCTTCGTTCCGTTTAGATTCTACTTTCTTTGGAGTATGGGATGATGCCGATTTAGGTTGGTATATGGATGATTTTGTGGGTTGTGATGTAAGCTTAGGTTTTGGTATGTTATACAACGGTGCCGAAGTGGATGGTACTGGGCAAGCTACTGCTTATGGAGCAAATCCTCCTGCAGTTGGTATCGACTTTTTTGAAGGGCCTTATGCTGATCCTGATGGAATAGACAATCCTGCGTCAAGCGTACCTCCTAGTTTCTTAAATTATGGCGACACCATTGTTGATAATGAGCGCTTGGGCATGGGTAGATTTATGTATTTCAACAACAACAATAACAACGTAAACGGTAACCCTAGTGCTGGTGATGACTTTTATCAATACTTAACTGGTTCTTGGAGAAATGGTACTCGTATTACATACGGAGGCGATGGAACAACTGGTTCGGTTGTTTGTGATTATATGTTCCCAGGTAATTCCGATCCTTATGGATATGGTGTAGGTGGAAATATTAATAATCCTATTTCTATGCCTAGTTGGGATGAGGTTTCTGAAAACAACATTCCTAACGACAGACGTTTCTTACAAAGTTCTGGTCCGTTTACATTACAGCCTGGTGCAGTAAATGTAATAACTATTGGTGTGCCTTGGGCAAGAGCTACGCAAGGTGGTCCTTTAGCGTCTGTTGCTTTGCTTAAAGGGGCTGATGCAAAATCACAATCATTGTTTAACAATTGTTTTGCTACAGTTGATGGTCCTACAGCTCCTAACTTGTTTGTTCAGGAATTAGATAGAGAGTTAATATTATCTTGGGCAAATCCAACTAATCCTTTAGTTTCAAACAATGCGAATGAAAACTATACCGAAGATTATGATAAATCAGATCCTACAAATGACCCCTATACTTTCCAAGGCTATTTGGTGTATCAGTTAGTGAATGGTTCTGTTGGTCAGGAAGATTTGAACGATATCAATAAAGCTCGTTTAGTATTTCAGTGCGATAAAGAAGACGATATTTCACAAATTGTAAATTATAAATTTGATGTTGCTCTATCTGCTTTGGTGCCTCAAGAAATGGTGAACGGTGCTAACGATGGTATTGTACACTCTTTATCTGTTAAAGAAGATTTATTTGCTACAGGCGATAATCGTTTGGTAAATCATAAAACCTATTATTATGCTATTGTTGCTTATGGTTATAGCCCTTCGCTACAACCAAACTATAATCAATTGAAAGATTATTTACCATTTATTGCTGGTAGAAAAAATGCAGATAATCCAATATTTGTTCCTAAGCCAGCGGTGCCACACATTCCTTCACCAGAATCAGGTGGATTGATGCAACAAGTTGGTTATGGTTCAGGCCCTCAATTAAAACGTATTGAAGGTAAAGGAAATGGTGGCAATGTACTTGATTTTACAAGTGCAACTATCAACGATATTTTGGCTAGTAGCGAATCAAGAGTGTTGAATCCTGTATATGAAAATGGTGCAGGGCCTGCTACTATAACTGTTATTGACCCTTTGAATGTACCAGAAAATACAACATTCCGTTTTATACTCTATGCAGGTAGTACGGATACTGTTGCTCGTACAGCTACTTGGGATTTAATTAACCTATCCACAGGAGATACGGTACATTCTGATACCACCATTGCTGTAGTTAATGACCAAATCATCAATGGACAGCCAACAGGCACTAGTACGGTTATTCCAAAATGGGGATTATCAGTAAATGTAAGCTATGCGCTTAGTCCAGGAGAAATACCAGGTCAGGCAGGTGTTTTCCCTGAAAACAATGCTTTCTTAGAAGCTACTATGACGTTTGATAACCCATCTTATCAATGGTTATCTGGTATTCCTGACCAAGATGGTGAAGGTAATAACTTGAACTGGATACGTTCTGGTAAATCTACTTTCCCTTCACCAAACAATGTGTACAACGATTTTGAAGGCTTTGACGATGTGCAAGCATTTGAAAAAGTATTGGGCGGAACATGGGCGCCTTATCGTTTATGCGGTTCAACACCTACTACAATTCCAAATCCTTTGGTGTATTCTGGCGGACCAGCTTGGGGAGGTTTCCAAGCATTAAATCAAATATCAAATACAGCTAGCGTTGATGTTGTATTTACAAGCGATAAATCAAAATGGACACGCTGCCCTGTACTAGAATTGCAAGAAAATACTGCATTAGCGGTTGGTGGAACAAAAAAATTACACATGCGTTCTTCCTTATCGGTTGATAAAAACGGTTTAAATTCAACACAAGCAGGTTATAATGCTGCAGAAGGCGATTTAAACGGTACTACTGGTATGGGCTGGTTCCCTGGCTATGCAATTAATCTTGAAACAGGCGAACGTTTAAACATGGCTTTTGGTGAAGATTCTTGGTTGGCTTCCCACAATGGAAACGATATGATTTGGAACCCTACTTCGGCTATAAATACCGCTGGTACAGTATTTGCTCCGTTTTCAGATCCTTTATTTGGTGGTAAACACTATATATACGTATTTGGGCACAATGGTGATGCAACTTATAACAATGATGCTCAAATGGGTAATGGTTTACGTAACATTCCTCGTTATGATGAAGGTAAAGCAATGCACGATTTATTAGCTGCTGCTGCTGCAACTTCAGGATCGCCAAGCGATGCATACAAACGTCAAGTGTTTGCTGATGCGATGTGGGTAAACATACCAATTTTGGTTCCTGGACGTAAATTGCTAGAAACAGATGTTAAAGTAAGATTGAGAGTTTCTAAACAGTATGCAAAATTTGGTACAGGAGAATCTGTTGGAGCATCTGATTTAGTTGTAGGTGAAACTTATTTTGTACAGAATGGTGCTGTTACACACAATGGTGTGAGCCGTGCAACTGGTACTTCTTTTGTGGCTGCCAATAACTCTTGGACATCTTCTAATGCTTCTGCAAAGGTACTTTCTACTGTAAATGCTGCTAATCCGATGTATGAATTCAATACATCTGATATAGCTGCTATAAAAGAAAATGCTGATGCTGCTAAAGATGCATTAAGTTTGGTAAATATAGTGCCAAACCCATATTATGCGTACTCTGCGTATGAGCAAAATACAACTCAGAACATAGTGAAAATCACTAATTTACCACGTAATTGTACAGTTACAATTTATACAATTGATGGTACTTTGGTAAAACGCTTAACAAAAGCCGATAATGATGCAAATGCTTCCTTGAATTGGGATATGAAAAATGAAGCACGTATTCCTATTTCAAGCGGAATGTATTTAATACATGTTGAGGTGCCAAATGTTGGCGAAAAAGTATTAAAATGGTTTGCTGTAATGCGTCCTCAAGATTTGGAAGCATACTAGTTATTATTGATAAAAAAGCGATTTTTCTGTCTGAAAATATAAATTACGAGTTATGAAAAAACAATATTCTTTTTTAGTTACCTTAACCTTGGCAACCATGTTTATGATGCCAGTAAGAAAAGTTTCTGCTGGTAACCCTGACCGTGCTGGACAAGCTGGAGCTAGCCAGTTGCTTATTAATCCTTGGGCAAGAAGTACAGGCTGGGGAAGTGCAAATACTGCTGGAATGCGAGGACTTGAAGCACTTTATGGTAATGTGGCGGGTACAGCTTTTACTAAAAAAACGGAGTTATTATTCTCTTATTCGCAATGGCTACGTGGTTCTGGTATTGGTATTAATGCTTTTGGACTAACGCAACGTATTGGTGAAACAGGGTCTTTGGGCTTGGCAATCATGTCGATGGATTTTGGTGATATTCCTATTACTACTGTTGAGCAACCTGAAGGTGGTTTAGGAACGTATTCGCCTCAGTTTATGAATATTACAGCTTCGTATGCTAAAATATTTTCCGATAATATTTATGGTGGTATTGCTGTTAAAGTAATCACTGAAAAAACATCTAACGTAAGTGCTAGAGGGGTGGCTTTGGATGCTGGTAT
>JBASCV010000354.1:0-26182 GCA_049651825.1 Bacteroidia bacterium | reverse complement strand
ATAAGAAACAAACAAAACACTATAAAACTTCAAAGGCTGTTTCTCAATGAGAAACAGCCTTTGAAGTTTTATCAATAGCATGTATTTTATTGTACGGTAAATTTACCGCCAGCAATTACATCTTTATTATTTACTAATTTGTAGAAATACATACCATTAGCAAGGTCGTTGCGCTCAATTGTAAACTGCACGGTGTTTTGTGTGTTTGTACTTGATGCATTGTGTGATAATGATATTGTTTTTAACTCTCTACCAATCATATCCATCACAACCATTGTTACATCTCCACTAGCAATAGCTCCTTTAATTTCTATTGTAGCAGATGTGCTAAACGGATTTGGATAAATTACCACTTCATGTCCGCCATTTAATTTATCAATTCCTAAGAAACTGATAATAGGGAATGGAGGTGATGTAGCTGTACATCCAGCAGAATTTGTAACCATTACAGTATAGTTACCATTTTGTGTTGCTAAATAACTTTGAGCTGTAGCACCAGGTATTGCAATACCATTTAAATACCATTGGTACGAAGCACCAGGTGTTGAAGTAAGCAAGTTCTCTAGCTGAGAAATAGATGCCGTAGCAGCAGGGTCAACAGTAACAGTTACTACTTGCGTGCTAGAGCATCCGTTGAATGTTCCAGTTACGGTATAAGTAGTTGTAGCTGTTGGATTAGCTGTAACCAACGGTCCTGTAGTAGTATTTAAACCAGTTGGAGGCGCCCAAGCATATGAATCAGCACCATTTGCAGTTAACGTAGCAGAGTTACCTGCACATATTGTTGCAGATGAAGGTGTTACAGTAGTATTTGGAGCTGCACATGGTGTAGTAACACAAATACTGAATGAAGTTGTGCTAGGTATTCCTGCTCCATAGTGATAAACTCTTACAAGGTAAGTAGTACCTATAGTAAGGTTAGTAGCAGTTAACACCTCTGTACCACCATTAAATGATGTATCGGCACAGCTAATGTTATTTCCGTTACATGTACCACCCAATAAATCAATTACCGCATCAAAACCTGCAGAACCAATTACAGTAATATTATGTGTTGCAGCTGTTGCAACAAATGAGTACCAAACATCGTCATTTGCAGTACCACCGCAAGTAGCAGCAAGCGATTGAGTAGCACCAGCAACATTTCCTGTAACCGTACCGCCACAAGTAACACCATAAGCAGTTAACGATACTGCTCCGGCACACTCATCATTGGCAGGTGCTGGTGGTGGTGGTCCTGGTGTAGTTACACATATTGTAAATGTAGTAGTAGATGGTACTGAGCTAGAATAGTGATAAACACGTACAAAATAAGTAGCACCTACTGTTAAACCTGTAGCATTAAGTACCTCTGTTCCACCTGTAAACGAAGCATCGGCACAATTAATATTTGTTCCGTTACAAGAACCAGAACGTAAGTCAATTACTGCGTCAAATCCTGTAGATCCTACAACCGTAATATCGTGTGTTGTATCAGTAGCAACAAACGAATACCAAACATCATCATCAGCAGTACCTGTAGAGCCGCCACAAGTTATAGCCGCAATTGATTGTGTAGCACCTGCAACATTACCTGTTGTTGTTCCACCACAAACAGAGTCATAAACTGTTAATGGAGTTGCACCAGCACACTCATCGTTAGATGGAGAGTTGCCTGAAGGTGTAGTAACACAAATAGTAAATGTTGTAGTTGCTGGTACAGTGCTACCATAATGATATACACGTACATAGTAAGTAGCACCAGCTGTTAAGCTAGTTAAGTTTACTAATTCAGCTCCACCATTAGTAGTAGCATTTGCACAATCAATATTAGTTCCGCTACAAGCACCTGAACGAATGTCGATAACAGCATTTAAACTATCAGAACCAACTACAGTGACGTTATGAGTTGTTCCTGTTGCAACAAAACTATACCATACATCAGTAGCAGTAGTACCAGTTAAGCCATTACAAGTAATTGGCGCAACTGATTGAGTTGCTCCATTAATATCACCGTTAGTTGCAGCACCACAAGTAGCGCCATAAACAGTAAGTAATTGAGCATTTGCACAGTCATCGTTTTGAGGAATAGAAGTAGATGGTGTTGTAACACAAATTGTAAATGCAGTTGTGTTAGGCGCTACGCTATCATAATCATAAACCCTTACATAATAAGTGCTTCCAATTGTAAGTCCTGTAGCATTAATTACCTCTGTACCACCATCTAATGTAGCATCGGCACAGTCAACATTGGTTCCGTTACAAGCTCCTGAAAGCAATTCTACAACTGCATTTAAACTAGACGAACCAACAACTGTAATATCATGCTCATTTGCCGTAGCAACAAATGAATACCAAACATCATCATCAGCAGTACCTGTAAATCCGTTACAAGTAATAGCAGGAGCTGATTGTGTAGCGCCACCTACTGTACCATTAGTAACGCCACCACAAGTAGCACCATAAACGGTTAAAGTATCGGCATTAGTACACTCGTCATTTGCTGGTACTGAAGGTGTAGGTGTAGTAACACATATTGTGAAGGTAGTATTTGTTGGAATTGATGCACTGTAATGGTACACACGTACATAGTAAGTATTACCAACGGTTAATCCTGTAGCATTAATTACTTCAGTACCGCCACCAAAAGTAGCATCAGCACAATCAACATTAGTTCCTGTACAAGCACCAGTGCGTAAGTCAACTACAGGATCAAATCCTGTAGCACCCACTACAGTAATATCATGTGTAGTTGAAGTAGCAACAAATGAATACCAAACGTCATCGTTTGCTGTACCTGTCCAGAAATTACAAGAAATAGCAGCAAGTGATTGAGTAGCACCAGCCACATCGCCTGTGGTAGCACCACCACAAGTTGTACCATACACAGTAAGTGCTGTTGCATTATCGCAATTATCGTTACTTGGTGTAGAAGGTGTAGGTGTGGTCACACAAATTGTAAATGTTGTACTAGATGGTGCAGTGCTACCAAAGTCGTACACACGTACATAATATGTAGTACCAATTGTAAGCCCTGTAGCTGTTAATACTTCAGTACCACCTACTAGTGCAGAATCTTCACAAGCTAAGTTAGTACCTGTACAAGCTCCTGTACGGATATTAACAACTGCGTTTAATCCTACAGAACCAACAACTGTAATATCATGTGTTGCAGCAGTAGCAACAAATTTATACCAAACATCATCGTCAGCCGTACCAGTACATGGTGTAGCTGCAATAGATTGTGTAGCACCAGCAACATCACCTGTTGTAGCACTTCCACATGTTGCACCATAAACAGTTAATGTTGTAGCATTTGCACAATCATCATTCGCTGGTGGTGTAGTTGTAGGAGTTGTTACACATATTGTAAATGTAGTAGTAGCAGGGAAACCTGTTCCGTAATCATACACCCTAACAAAATAGGTTGAACCTATCGTTAATCCTGTAGCATTAATTACTTCTTTACCACCGTTTCCTGTAGCATCAGCACATCCAACATTAGCCCCAGAACAGTTGTTTAAACGCATATCAACTACCGCATTTAAGCTAGCCGACCCTTGAACAGTAATATCGTGGGTAGTTGATGTAGCAACAAATTTATACCAAACATCGTCATTTGCTGTTCCTGTTTGTCCGTTACAACTGATTGCTGCAAGCGATTGAGTAGCACCAGCAACATCGCCAGTAGTACTACCACCACAAGTAGCGCCATATACAGTTAATGTTGTAGCTCCAGAACAGTTGTTGTTTGGAGGAGGTGTAGTACTTGGCGTAGTTACGCAAATAGTAAATGTAGTTGTAGAAGGTGTAGTGCTACCATAATCATAAACCCTTACATAGTAAGTATTTCCTATTGTAAGACCTGTAGCAATAATAACTTCTGTACCACCTGTAGCTGAAGAATCAGCACAGTTTATGTTTGTTCCTGAACAAGCACCAGAACGTAAATCAACAACAGCATCAAAGTTAGCAGAACCTACTACAGTGATATTATGTGATGTTGCTGTAGCAACAAATGAATACCAAACATCATCTTCTGATGTACCAGT
Source organism: Bacteroidia bacterium (assembly GCA_049651825.1). Taxonomy (GTDB): domain Bacteria; phylum Bacteroidota; class Bacteroidia; order 2-12-FULL-35-15; family 2-12-FULL-35-15; genus 2-12-FULL-35-15. The sequence goes on along the minus strand of JBASCV010000354.1, from coordinate 22,151 downwards.
TAATCCATTACATAATAATGCAGGTATTGATTGTGTTGCACTAGCAACGTTTCCTGTTGTAGCTCCACCACAAGAGTTACCATAAACGGTTAACGAAGTAGCTCCAGCACAATTATCATTTGGAGGTGTTGGAGGAGTTGGCGTTGTAACACATATTGTAAATGATGTAGTAGCCGGTATTGTAGAATAGAAATGATATACTCTTACATAATACGTAGCACCAACAGTTAATCCTGTAGCATTTAACGTTTCAGTACCAGCTGTTCCTGTAGCATCTAAACAAGTAACATTAGTACCGTTACATGAACCTGAGCGTAAGTCAATAACAGCATCAAAACTTGCAGAACCAACTACTGTAATATCATGTGATGTAGATGTAGCAACAAATGAATACCAAACATCGTCATTTGCTGTACCAGCACAAGGTGCTGCAGCAATCGATTGTGAAGCGCCCATTACATTACCTGTTGTAGCACCACCACAAGTAGCACCATAAACGGTAAGTGCTGTTGCACCAGAACAATCATCATTTGAAGGTGCTGGTGTTGTTACACATATTGTAAATGTAGGTGTAGAAGGCATTGAGCTACCATAATGGTAAACACGAACATAATACGTAGAACCTATTGTTAATCCTGTAGCGTTTAATGTTTCAGTTCCGCCTCCAGTTGTAGCATCAGCACAATTCACATTTGTTCCAGAACAAGCACCTGTACGTAAATCAACAACGGCATCAAAGCTTGCTGATCCTACAACAGTAATTATGTGATTTGTAGATGTAGCAACAAATGAATACCAAACATCATCATCAGCAGTACCTGAAAATGAGTTACAAGTAATTCCAGCAATAGATTGGGTTGCACCTGTTACATTACCTGTGGTAGCACCACCGCAAGTAGCACCATATACAGTAAGTGCTGTTGCACCAGAGCAATTATCGTTAGCTGGCGCTGGAGGAGTTGGAGTGGTTACGCAAATTGTAAATGTAGTGGTTGCTGGCGCAGTATTGTACCAGTGATAAACACGTACATAATAAGTAGTGCCTACTGTAAGACCTGTTGCAGTTAATACTTCTGTACCACCTGTAAATGTAGAATCTTCACAGCTGATATTTGTACCGTTACAAGCTCCTGAGCGTAAATCAATTACAGCGTCAAAACTTGCAGAACCAACTACTGTAATATTGTGAGTAGTTGATGTGGCAACAAATGAATACCAAACATCATCATCGGCTGTACCGTTACAAGAAGCAGCTAGTGATTGAGTAGCGCTAGCTACATTTCCAGTGGTAGCACCACCGCATGTTGCACCAAATACAGTTAATGAAATAGCACCAGAACAATCATCATTTACTGGCGGAGGAGTTGTTATACATATTGTAAATGTAGGTGTTGAAGGCGAACCACCGTAATCATAAACTCTCACAAAATAAGTATTTCCAACGGTTAAACCTGTAGCATTGATAACTTCTGTACCACCTGCAAAATTAGCATCGGCACAGTTTACGTTAGTTCCGTTACAAGATCCTGTACGTAAATCAACAACAGGATCGAAACCGGTAGAACCAATTACAGTGATATTGTGTTGTGTTGAAGTTGCAACAAAACTATACCATACATCGTTTGCAGATGGGCTGGTAAAGTTGTTACAGCTTATAGAAGTTAATGACTCGGTAGCACCAGTAACATCGCCTGTTGTAGCATTACCACAAGTAGCACCATAAACTGTAAGTGCTGTTGCTCCTGCACAATTATCGTTAGCAGGTGCTGGAGGCGTTGGAGTTGTTACACAAATAGTAAACGTAGTAGTAGCTGGTACGCTAGAGCTCCAGTGATAAACTCTTACATAATAGGTATTTCCAATTGTAAGTCCAGTAGCATTTATATCTTCTGTTCCTCCGTTAGCTGTAGAATCCTCACAGCTAATATTTGTTCCATTACAAGAACCTGAACGTAAATCAACAACTGCATCAAAACTAGCTGAACCAGTAACAGTTATATCATGGCTTGTTGCAGTTGCAACAAATTTAAACCAAACATCGTCATCAGCTGTTCCAGCACAAGTAGCAGTTAACGACTGTGTAGCACCAGCAACATTACCTGTTGTAGCACCACCACAAGTAGCACCATAAACGGTTAACGTTGTTGCTCCTGCACAATTATCATTAGCAGGAGTTGGTGTAGTAACACAAATAGTAAATGTTGTAGTTGCAGGCACTGCTGCAAAATAATGGTAAACACGTACATAGTATGTACTTCCAGGTGTAAGTCCTGTAGCTGTCATTGTTTCGGTACCACCACCGCCTGTAGCGTCAGAACAAGTAATATTTGTTCCGTTACAAGAGCCTGAACGCAAATCTACAACAGCATCAAAACTAGCAGAACCAACAACGGTAATAATGTGTGAAGGCGATGTAGCTACAAATGAATACCAAACATCATCATCAGCTGTACCAGCACACGTTGCCGCAAGTGATTGTGTTGCACCAGCAACATTACCAGTTACAGCACCACCACAAGTGGTTCCATAAACAGTAAGTGCGGTTGCCGCTGCACACTCGTTGTTTGCAGGAGCTGGTGTAGTAACACAAATGGTAAATGTTGTAGTAGCTGGTGCAGTAGAAGCCCAGTGATAAACTCTTAAATAATAAGTTGTTCCAATAGTAAGGCCTGTAGCATTTAATACTTCAGTACCACCAGCAAAGGTTGCATCTTTACAGCTAATATTAGTTCCATTACAAGAACCTGAACGTAAATCAATAACAGCATCAAAACTTGCAGAACCAACAACAGTAATATCGTGAGCGGTAGCAGTAGCAGTAAATTTATACCAAACATCATCATCGGCTGTACCGTTACAAGTAGCTGCTAATGATTGAGTTGCGCCTAACACGTTTCCTGTTGTAGTTCCTCCACATGTAGGTCCATGAACAGTTAATGGCACAGCACCAGCACAATTATCGTTAACCGGAGCTGGAGTAGTTATACAAATAGTAAATGTAGTAGTAGAAGGCAATGTTCCCCAATAGTGATAAACACGTACTAAATAGGTATCACCAATTATAAGTCCGCTTGCATTGATAACCTCTGTTCCACCATTTCCTGAACCGTCTTTACAAGTAACATTTGGTGTTGCACCGCATGTTCCTGAACGTAAGTTAACAACAGCATCAAAATTTGCAGAACCTACAACAGTAATATTATGTTGTGTTGAAGTAGCAACAAATGAATACCAAACATCATCATCGGCTGTACCAGCACATGGTGCAGCAGTTAATGATTGTGTTGCACCTGCCACATTACCAGTAACCTGATTACCGCAAGTAGCACCATACACAGTAAGTGGCGTTGCATTTGCACATATATCGTTTGAAGGTGCAGGTGTAGTGATACAAATTGTAAATGTTGGTGTAGTTGTTGTACCACCATAATTATAAACTCTGATATAGTAAGTAGTACCTACTGTTAAGCTAGTTGCGCTTAAAACTTCGGCCTGACCACCAAGCGTTGCATCGGCACAAGAAAGCGAATTTCCTGTACATGAACCATCGCGTAATTCAACCACCGCATCAAAATTAGCCGCACCAGTTGTTGTAATTGTATGAGCTGTAGCTGTTGCTACAAACTTATACCATACATCGTTAGATGCTGATGATGTTGAGCTGTTACATGTAATAGGTGGCAACGATTGAGTTGCTCCGGTAACATCGCCCGAAGTTGTTGAACCACAGGTTGAACCATAAACTGTTAGCGATGCTGCACTGCCGCAAAAATCATTCGCAGGCGATTGTGCAAACGCCCAATTTACTCCACCAACTAAAAATAATAAAGCGAGTGAAGCCTTCCTTAGAGTACTAAGTAATTTTGTTTTCATGAATAGAACTATTATTTAACTACTACTTATTTATATTAATAACTAACCTATATTTAAATATTATATAAAGCCTAATTATTCATAATGAGTGGCAAAAGTATGAAAAAAAAGTAAATTATTAACAATTTGATACTAGATATAAACACAGCTCAAAAGTTAAAAAACTCATTTACAAACACTTAAGCGTTTTTTATTTTTTAAATAAGCTACTTTATTGTTTTTTTGTTTTTTACAATTATTTTCAGGCCTCTAAGACAATAAACAACTGTTAATCAATCACTTAAATCGAAGAAGTAGTATTTTCATATACTTCAACAATTTTTTTAACTAACTTATGTCTAATAACATCATTACCATCTAATTGTATAAAATCAATTCCCGAAACATTATTTAATAACTTCATTGCTTGTACTAGTCCTGAAGGCTGATTTTTAGGTAAATCTATTTGCGTAACATCACCCGTAATTACAAATTTGGCAGAAGCCCCCATTCGTGTTAAAAACATACGTAACTGCCCTTGGGTAGCATTTTGTGCTTCATCTAAAATAACAAAGGCATTATCAAGTGTTCTGCCACGCATAAAAGCTAAGGGAGCTATTTGTATCACTCTGTTTTCGATATAATAAGCCAATTTATCAGCAGCTATCATATCATCCAAAGCATCATACAAAGGTTGCAAATAGGGGTCGAGTTTATCTTTTAATGCTCCTGGTAAAAAGCCTAAATTTTCTCCGGCTTCGACAGCAGGTCGGGTAAGAATTATTTTTTTTACCTCTCTGTTTTTTAATGCTCGTACAGCTAGAGCTACAGCAGTATATGTTTTTCCTGTACCTGCAGGCCCTATAGCAAAAACCATATCATTCTTTTTAATACTGTCAACAATTTTACGTTGATTTTCGGTACGAGCCTTTACCACTAATCCATTATTACCAAAAACAATAATATCATCGTTATCCACATTTTCGGCACTTACAGCGTTACTCTTTTTTGAACGATTACCCAATATTTGTTCTACGGCATTTTCTGTTAAATTACCAAAGCGATTGTAATAGGCTGTAATTACATTGATTGCCATTTCTAATTGATTGAGCTCTTCTTCTTCTCCTGTAGCTTTTATTGTTTCGCCACGAGCAACAATTTTTAAATTAGGGAATCGCTTTTTTATTAAAATTAATTTAGAATCGTTTACACCATAGAGCTCTATTGGAGTAATATCTTCAAGTATAAATTTTTTTTCTGTCATTAGGTATGCTTAAATATGTTGATGTGTTTTTATAAAAGGTATTTTATTAGTTGATTAACGTACGAAAATAACATATTTTTGTGGAAGAACGTAATCGCTGAAAAGCGAATAAACAATTAAATAGAATGTCTATTATTACACTTACTTCCGATTTTGGCTTAAAAGATCATTATGTGGGTGCTGTAAAAGGGGCTATACTTAAACGTATTTCTTCGACTACAATTATTGATATTTCTCATTTGGTTGAAAAGTATAACATTCAGGATGCTGCTTATGTTTTAAAAGAAGCATTTACCAGTTTTCCAGAAAACACGGTACACATTATAGCTATACATTCCGAGCATAGAAATACAGGAGGCTATGTAGCTGTAAAACATAAAGGGCATTATTTTATTAGTGCCGACAATGGTGTTTTTTCATTACTATTTGATGAACCTCCCGAAACTGTTATTCAAATTCCTATTGATACATCATTAAACATGAGTTTTCCTGTTCGCGATATTTTTGTTGACATTGCTTGCAAGCTAGCTCAGGGTGTGCCTATTTCAGAACTAGGAGCACCAAAAGAAAATTTACTACAACGTTTGCCTTTCAGAGCTACATCTGTAGGTAATATTATTAGAGGTACTGTTGTTTATATTGATTCGTATGGCAATGTGATTACCAACATTGGCAAATCGTTATTTGAACAAGTTGGTAAAAAACAACCTTTTGTAATTGAGTTGGCACGTAGCAACCAAATTGATAAAATTAGCACTGAATATAACTCTGTACCCGAAGGCGAAATATTGGCCTTATTTAACTCATCGGGGTATATTGAAATAGCCATGCGAAATGCGCGTGTAAGCAACATGCTTAATTTAAAATTAAACGACTCTATAACCGTTAGGTTCTGATGATAATACGTATAGTAAAAATGAATTTTAAACCCGAAGATGTTAATAAATTCAAGCAATTATTTGAAACTTACAAATCAAAAATACGTGCTAGCGAGGGCTGCAACCATTTAGATTTATTGCAAGATATAAATACAGCAACTATTTTTTTTACTTATAGCCATTGGCTTTCGGAAGAGGATTTAAACAACTACCGAAACTCAGCACTATTTGAAGAAGTTTGGGCAAAAACAAAAGTTTTATTTCAGAATAAACCTGAAGCCTGGAGCGTAATAAAACACTAACTTTTAAGGCTTATACACTATGAATTGAAAAGCGCTTTGAATAGCAGCATTCCCAGGATTAAAGACTTGAACAATTAATTTACCAGAAGCGCTTTTCGCTGTAGGTTTTACATTATCGCCAATGGGCGTTACCAATGTAATGTAACCATTAGAGTTATAGCTTTCACCAGCTATTGTTATTTCATACTCACTATCAAAACCACCAACCCAAACAACAGTAAAATTTCCAGTACCTGTATTAATTGTTCCATTAGCACTTACACTTCCATAAGCAATGGGTAACAAGTTTGCAGCACCTGTTTGGGTTCTATTGATTTCGTTTGAACTGTTTCCACTTATTGTAAGCGTTCCATCTACATCTAGCTTTGAAGATGGATTTGTTGTATTTATACCAATGTTGCCATTATGATTAATACGCATACGTTCGCTACCGTAAACCGAACCAATAGGAGTGGTGGAAAATTTAAGGTAAGAGCCGTTTCCTGCTGATGAAAAATTTTCAGCAGCTACAGCACCTATTTCTGTTTGATCGCTTGTATGAAAACCATTACTACTATCATACCCTCTAAACTTAATAAAACCCAGCTCATCGCCATCAGATACAGCTTGTGGAGTAGTTTCCGTACCTCTTGCTTTTCTTAACCAAAGTTGAGCATCTCTATTATAATCAGAATGGTATTGTGTAACCGTTAATCCTCTTGGTAACGAAGATGAAGTACTAACTACCTCTAGCTCAGTATCAGGTGTTGTTGTTCCTGTACCAACATTACCTGTGTTATTGTTGTGTATGTTTGCTCCAGAGGTTGTCCAAACACTGTTTATTAAGTTACCTGAAAAAGTAATTCCTGTACCAGCAGAAAATAGTTGATTTGCATTTTGCCATGAGCCCAATCCAGCTGCGTCTGAAGTAAGTATTTTTCCTAATCCAGGCGAGCCACCATTGATTTTTATTTGCCCTGCTAGTTCTAAAGATGCAGTAGGCGATAGTGTACCAATACCAACATAGCCATTGTTTGCTATATGTAATTTAGTGCTTCCGGCTGTAAGAAAATTAACAGTACTTGTGGCACCTATATTTAACTGAGAATTAGCATGTATATCAGCACTATTCCCTGATGATAAAAATTCAATTTCATTACCAGCAGTGTTCATATTTTGAATGGTTAGTGGTGCTGTAGGATTTGCCGTTCCAATACCAATTTTACCCGTTGAATTAATACGCATACGCTCATTATTGTTTGTTTTAAAAACAAAATCTTGCGCATTTTTTGTGCCTATAAAATGTGATGCATCAGTAGTGTTACCATCCAACGCCCAGTTTGCTATGCTGTAAAAGGCAGTTTTACTGTGCAAGGCATAAGGCACACTCATGAGTTGTGTGCGTGGTAGTGTTACTCCATTTACTCCTGCCGAATCAATATATATTTCTAGAAATTTTTTGCCATAAAACCAATACAAGGTATCTAACCCCTGTGGATTTTCGCTACCTATAACCAATGTAAACAAGCCATATTGATTGGTTTTCACCGAATCGTGCGTTTCGGTAAACAAAACGTTCCCTACCCCCGAAGCGATAGTATCCCATATTGAAAATGTAACATTTAAATTACCATAATTACTCATTACATGACCAGAAGTGTCGCGTGCAATTGCCTGATAATTAATACCTGCTGGTGGAGCATTCAATTGAAATTGAGCATAACAGTGCTGTTGTAAAAGAACTGCTAATACTAAAACATTTATAACTCGAAAAAAGAATATAGCGTTAACTACTTTACTCATTATCGTTATTTTTTACTTAATCAACACTTATCTAAACAATGATAAATATACGAAATAAAGTTGATATTTAAAAGCGCTAAATTAGTGATTCAAACACATCTTAAATTGTATTAAGTTATACACCGTGTTCTTTCATTATTTTATTCAACCATCTGATCATCAACAAAATAACAATAGAAGTAATGAGTGCTAACACAAAGTTGACAAGAAAAAAGTTGGCTTTGTTTTCGTAACCATCCCATAAGCTAGCAAGCACACCACTTAATTTATTGCCTATAGAAGTAGATAAAAACCACCCTCCCATCATTAATCCAGTGAGGCGAGGCGGTGAAAGCTTTGAAACAAGAGAAAGCGCCATAGGGCTTAAACAAAGCTCGCCTACAGTAATTACTCCGTAACAAGCAACTAGCCACCACATAGAACTTTTTTCTAATCCATTATGACACACATAGGTGGCAGTAACCATTACCAAGGTTGACAATGCCGTGATAAACAGCCCATAAAATATTTTCCAAGAAGTATTGGGCTCTTTGTTTCTTTTTTTCAAAAATGCCCAAAACAGCACCAATAAAGGTGTTAATATCACCACCCAAAAAGGATTCACCGACTGAAACAACTCGGTAGAAACAAGTGTTATTTGTTGGCCTTCTAAAGGCAATTGCTCAGAAGCAATATTTTTGAAATACAGCGGATAATCGTATGTTTTAATAGGCTTTCCAGCTGCATCACGCATAATACGAAACTGATTATCGGCCATTGGAACTGAATCTTTTGCATATACAGGCTGCTGAACCATACCTAAAGCTTTTGCCGGAGCGACAAGAGCTACAGGCACTTCACGATCGGTATAACTTTCGGCCCAAGTAGTAAGTGCAGTTCCGTTTTGTTTAAAAATTGCCCAAAACACAATAGCCACAGCAAATACAGCAAGCAATGCCGAAATAGGCTTTTTATCTTGAGCATTAGAACGCACCATAATTGATACATAATATCCTGCCACAGGTAAAGCACCAAATATAAATGCATCGGTACTATCGCTACCAAAAATATTATTAGGAATAACCCATCCAATATACCCCGCAATGAGGGCAGGCAACAAGGTTATGCCTAAAATTTTACTTACTGGCATATCCTCCTCTTTTGCGGGCTTAAGCACATCGGCATGTTTATAATGCTTTTGACCAATCCAAAAAATAATAACACCAATAAACATTCCCACACCTGCAGCTAAAAATGCAGCGCCCCAACTAAACGTATTTCTAAGGTAAGAACCAAAAAAGTTACAAATAAAGGCACCTATATTAATGCCCATGTAAAAAATATTGAAGCCCGAATCTTTATAGGGTTTGTATTTCTCATCGTTGTAAACATTGCCAAGTAATGTAGAAATATTAGGTTTAAAAAATCCATTTCCAATACAAATGGTAAGTAGAGAAACGTAAAAAGCAGTTTGTCCTGGCAATGCAAGGCCGCAATAACCAAGCCCCATTAAAATACCGCCAATAGTAATTGACAAACGATATCCTAACAACCTATCAGCAAGCAAACCGCCAATAAATGGCGTTAAATAAACCAATGCAATGTACGTTCCAAAAATATCAGCAGCTTCTTTTTTACCCATCGCCAAACCACCTCGTTCGGCATCGGTCATATAAAGGAAAAATATACCTAACATGAGGTAAAATCCAAAACGTTCCCACATTTCGGATAAAAAAAGATACGGCAGTGCTTTAGGATGTTTCTTGGTCATGAGAATTAATTTTAATTGGACTATTTTTACTGAAAATAAAATTGGTCAGCATAAATATACTGACCAATTATCAAAACCTGTAATCTGAGTAACATTAATTAATCATATCAAAACCAGTATAAGGTACCAACACTTTTGGTACTTTAATTCCTTCAGGAGTTTGGTTGTTTTCCAATAACGATGCTACAATACGAGGCAATGCTAAAGCACTACCATTTAAGGTATGCGCCAATTGGGTTTTGCCATCAGCTCCTTTAAAACGTAATTTCAAACGATTGCTTTGGAAGGTTTCAAAATTAGAAACTGAACTAACCTCCAACCATTTTTCTTGCGCGGCTGAATAGGCTTCAAAATCGTAAGTTAAGGCTGAAGCAAAACTCATATCACCTCCACACAATTTTAATATACGGAAAGGCAACTCCAATTCACGCATCAATCCTGCAACATAGTTACGCATTTCTTCTAATGTTTCGTATGATTTATCAGGATGTGCAATTTGCACAATCTCTACTTTATCAAATTGATGCAAACGGTTCAAGCCACGTACATCTTTGCCATAGCTTCCTGCTTCACGTCTGAAACACGGTGTATAGCCACAATTTTTAATTGGCAATTGATCTGCTTTTAAAATCACATCGCGGTAAATATTGGTTATAGGCACCTCAGCAGTTGGAATCATATACAAATCATCAATAGTAGCATGATACATCTGACCTTCTTTATCAGGCAATTGACCGGTTGCATAACCTGAAGCTGCATTTACCATTATTGGTGGTTGAATCTCTAAATAGCCTGCTGCAGTAGCCCTATCTAAAAAGAAATTAATCAAGGCACGTTGCAAGCGGGCTACTTTGCCTTTATATACAGGAAATCCAGCACCAGTAAGTTTTACACCCAACTCAAAATCAATCAAATCGTATTGCGCAGCCAAATCCCAATGTGGTTTTGAACCAGCAGGTAATTTAGGTATTTCACCTTCTTGATACACATTTTCATTATCGGCAGGAGTTTTGCCTTTAGGGACTTTAAAACTTGGTGTGTTGGGCACTTGTACTAAAATTTGTTGTTGCTTTTCCTCAAGTTGTTTTAAAACATCAGCAAGTTTAGCTGAACTTTCTTTCACAGCAGCGCTTTTATTCTTTAATTCATCGCCTTCAGCTTTTTTCCCTTGCTTATAAAGGTCGCCAACTTGCTTTGCAATCACATTCGCTTCATTCAATAATGAATCTAATTCATTTTGTGTACGCCTTCTTTCATTATCTAACTCCAATACTTGTTCTAAAATAGGCTTTGCATCAAAATTTTTAATTGCAAGTCGTTCTATTGCCTCTTCTTTTTTTTCGCGAATATAGCTTAGCTGTAACATATCGTATAGTTCTTATTTTATTTGTATAAATATGAATGGTTAAAAATAAAAAATCTCCGCAACTTCTTGAAAGAAGCTGTGGAGATTTTTATAAATTAATTCAATAATCCTTATGCTTCGGCAGGAAATGGAATAATTGAAACATACGATTTATTATCGCGTTTCTTTTTAAACTCCACAGTTCCATCAACCAATGCAAACAAAGTATGATCTTTACCAATACCCATGTTAGCACCAGGACGGTGTTTTGTACCTCTTTGACGTACAACAATGTTACCAGCAATAGCTAATTGACCACCGTAAATTTTAACGCCTAAACGTTTACTGTGCGATTCGCGGCCGTTGTCGGTACTACCGGCCCCTTTCTTATGTGCCATTTTATTTTATTTTTAAAATTTGTTCAACTTAATTTTTGTAGCCTCTAACCATAAGAGGTTTACTACTTTTTACTCTTCTGATTTTTTAGCAGCTTTTTTAGGAGCAGCTTTTTTAGCAGGAGCTTTTTTCTCAGCAGATGGTGCTTTTTTAGCAGGAGCCTTTTTAGCAGGAGCTTTTTTAGGAGCTTCAACTACAGCTTCAGCAGCTTTTGCCTTTGGCGCTTTTTTCTCTAAAACCAACTCATCTTTCAAAGTTTCGCCTTTAGCTAAAACACCTTGAATAAGGATTTGAGACAATTGCTGACGGTGACCATTTGATTTTTGGTAACCTTTTCTGCGTTTTTTCTTAAATACGATGACTTTGTCACCTTTTAGATGGGCAAGTACTGTTGCAGCTACTTTTGCACCATCAATTGAAGGAGTTCCTACTTGAACTTTTCCATCAGTATCGATTAACAAAACTTTGTTAAACTCTACTTTAGACCCTTCGCTAGCTTCTAGGCGGTTCACATATACTCTGTTTCCACGTGATACCTTAAATTGTTGCCCGGCTATTTCTACAATTGCGTACATTTTTTAGGGATTAATTTGTTAATAATTATCTAACTATTTTTTTGTTAGGGTTACAAAAGTACACTTTTTTTCAGTCCGTCCAACCATTTTCAACTAAAAAATGAATTCACGACAAATTATTGGCTCTATTTTTCTTGCGTATCAACTGATTTTGAGGCCGGTAACTCCTTGTTTACCAGATAAACACCCAATAAAATGAGTCCTATCCAAGCAAAATGCCATGCCGAAACGGCTTCATTATCAAAAATACCCCAAAGCATAGCGACAATAGGTATCAAATAGGTAACTGACGAGGCGAAAAGCGTGTTCGTATTCTTTATCAAAGTATTAAAAACAATTACCGACAAAGCTGTACCAAATATTGCCAATATGCTGATATAACCCAAACTTTGCCAAGCACCAGAAACAGTTGTTAGTTTTTGTAAAAAATCAGTTGTAAATAAATAGCCCCCAGCTACCGGACCAATAAACAGCAAAGCCCATACAGTAGCCGTTAACGAATCAACTCCACTCAAATACTGTTTAATAATATTTACGCTAAGTGCATAACAAACTGTAGCCATCACCACATAAAAAATGAACAATAGCTCATCATTCATTCCTTTTTCTTTACCCACCATAGTCAGTCCTGTAGCACCTACAAAACCGATGATAATTCCCAATACGTTCATCCAACCTGTTTTTTGTCGGTAAAGTATTACTCCTACTAGCAAAGTGAACAAAGGCGTTAACGAATTCAAAGCACCTGTTAATGAACTACTTAAACCAGTTTCGGCTTTGGTAAATAGAAATGCAGGTATAAGGTTACCAATTAAACCCATTCCTAAATAACCTTTCCAATGTTTGAGCAACGATTTTTTTACGTGCCAAAACACCAACGGAGATAAAAATAAAAAAGCAATAAAAATACGCATCGCAGCCACCTGATCGCTCGAAAACACTTCCATGCCTCGTTTCATCAAAATAAACGAACTGCCCCAGGTCAGGGCTAGAGCAATTAAGATAAACCAATTAACCAACTTATTATTCATTTCGTAAAGATAAGGTTTTGTATTGATTTAGGAATTGCGATTTGGGATTTAGGATTGGGGAATTGGCATTGAGGATTTTGGGCGAGGAAATCCTTAATCTAAAATCCTTAATCCTAAATTTATTAATTATCTTAGCAATCAATATTTTATTTTTGAATACATGGAACTTACACCAGAAATTACCGAGAAGCTAAAACAGCTAGATGAGAAATACAAAGCAATGGGACAAAATCTTGTTTCGTACCTTGATGGATTGTTGTATGCCGATTATTTAACCTATTGGGATTACATACACCTTGACACATTATTAAGCCTTCAAACGCCCAAAACTCCAATACCTGACGAAAGTATTTTTATCATGTATCATCAAATTACAGAACTTTATTTCAAACTGTGTTTGCATGAATATCAGCAATTAGCTGAGAAAGAAAACTTGGACGTAAAATTCCTTACCGACCGTGTAAACCGCATAAACAGGTATTTCGAAGCACTCATCACATCGTTTGATATAATGGTTGATGGTATGGACCCAAAGCAATTTTTGAAATTCCGCATGAGTTTATTACCTGCAAGCGGCTTTCAATCAGGGCAATACCGAAAAATAGAAATTTGTTCTACAACCTTTAAAAACCTTGTAGATAAAAATGTGCGTGATACATTTACAAATGAAACATCCAATGAATTGATAGAAAAAATGTACGAACACATTTATTGGAAAGCAGGTGCAACAGAACTTTCAACAGGTACAAAAACGTTAACGCTAGTACAATTTGAACAAAAATATTCAAAAGAATTTATTGAATTAGGTAAAAAATATAAGCATACAAATTTACTATCGTTGTATAAATCATTACCTGAAGTTGATCAAAAAAACGAAAAACTAATATTAGCACTACGTCAGCTGGATGTAAACGTAAATATCAATTGGCCACTATCGCATTATAAATCAGCTGTACGCTACCTTCAAGCCGACCCAGAAGACATTGCAGCTACAGGCGGAACAAATTGGCAAAAATACCTTCCACCACGTTTTCAAAAACGTATTTTCTATCCCGAATTATGGAGTGATGAAGAAATCAACGAATGGGGAAAAGCGTGGGTAAAAACGGTTGTATTTAAAGCAAAATAAAATCAACCACTAACAGTTACTCATTATCTCTTGTATTTCTGCTTTCTTGAGATAGTGTATTGATAGCAGGTATTGTTGCTTTATTCATCACTTCTGTTTGCCGTCTGATTGACTCATCGTGTATAATTTGATACAGTGATTTTATAAAATCTTTCGGCAAACCAAGCAAATTGGCACGTGCAACACCTGTTTCAATAATCTTTTTCCAATGTGCAACTTGAAGCACAGTTATATTATTGTCTCGTTTATAAGCTCCAATTTGACCCGAAATAGCCATACGCTTTGCCAGCAACTCAAGCAATTCATTATCTAATTTATCAATAATGATACGCAATTCATCCAATTTTGTTTGAAGCTCACTATCCACAATAGCAGCAGAACGTATATTTAAGTCACTAATAATTTCTTTTAATTCATACGGGGTTATTTGTTGTTTCGCATCGCTCCAAGCCGATTTTGGGGTACAGTGCGTTTCTATCATCAAGCCACACATATCCATATCCATAGCTTTTTGGGCGATGTAGGGTATTAATTCAGGAGTACCGCCAATATGCGATGGGTCGCAAAACACAGGCAAATCATTGCATATTGTTTTCAACTCTATTGCCAATTCCCACTTTGGAGAGTTTCGGAAAGGTCCATTGTCGTATGATTGAAAACCTCGATGAACAGCAGCAAGTTTATTTATTCCAGCATTGTTTATACGTTCTAAAGCACCCAACCACAGCTGCAAATCAGGATAAATAGGATTTTTAACCAACACAGGGATACTAACGCCTTTCAACGCATCAGCAATTTCCTGCACCGAAAACGGATTTACCGTAGTACGCGCACCCACCCACAATATATCAACACCGTGTTTCAAACATTTCTCCACATGATCGGCAGTAGCAACTTCGGTAGCTGTAAGTAAACCAGTTTCTTGTTTTACGGCTTGCATCCACTTCAAACCAATATCACCAATACCTTCAAAAGTACCTGGTCGGGTTCGTGGTTTCCAAATACCTGCCCTAAAAACACAATTCGGGTAAAAACCTGCTATTTGCCTACCAGTAGTAAGCATTTGCTCTTCGGTTTCGGCACTACAAGGGCCAGCTATAAGCAAAGGTTTGCTATAATTTAAAAACCATTCATTAAGGGGTACTATGTCGAGCTCTAGCTTCACCGTTGATTTTTTTACTATATCACAAAGTTACGGAAAATAAACGGCTTTCTTTCAAAATCAAGCATTTTTCGAAACCGATGAGCAGCATAATGTTTAAAAATTAAAACATTTTTAAACATAGCCCAATGTAAAGGCAAAAATTATTTGTACTTTTGTTTAACCTTTCATATTCCTCTGGTTAAGGAACAAACAACAAATTTTAGATTTCTTAAATTATACAATCGTAGAATAAAACATCTACAAGCACATAATTCTAGAATTCAACAACTTAACATTTTATGTCAACAACAACCAAATACATTTTTGTTACCGGAGGCGTTACCTCATCACTAGGAAAAGGTATTCTTGCAGCATCGTTAGCCAAACTTCTTCAAGCAAGAGGTTACACTGTTACCATTCAAAAGCTAGACCCGTATATTAATGTTGACCCAGGAACATTAAACCCTTATGAGCATGGCGAATGTTTTGTGACCGATGATGGTGCTGAAACCGACCTTGATTTAGGCCATTACGAACGCTTTTTAAATATACCAACATCACAAGCTAATAATATTACAACAGGGCGTATTTATCAATCAGTAATTGAAAAAGAAAGACGTGGCGATTTTCTTGGCAAAACGGTTCAAGTAATTCCTCATATTACAGATGAAATAAAAAACCGCATTCGTTTATTGGGTAAAACGGGTAATTACCAATTTGTAATTACCGAAATTGGAGGCACAGTTGGCGACATTGAATCACTACCATACATTGAAGCTGTACGTCAGCTAAAATGGGAACTTGGTAATAACGCAATGGTAATTCACTTAACATTAATACCATACCTTTCTACTACTGGTGAATTAAAAACTAAACCAACCCAACATTCAGTAAAACTATTGTTGGAATACGGTGTACAACCCGATGTGTTGGTGTGTAGAGCTGAGCACTCAGTTAGTAGAGAAATTAAAAACAAAATAGCTTTATTTTGTAACGTTGCACCCAATGCCGTTATTGAAGCATTGGATGCTAGTACCATATACGAAGTTCCTTTGTTGATGGAAGATGAACAATTGGATGTTGTAGTGCTCAACCAGCTAAACATGCCTGTTACAGAAAATACTGATTTGGCGAAATGGAAAGACTTTTTAAACAAATTCCAAAACCCACATCATGAAGTTAAAATAGGGCTTGTTGGTAAATATGTTGAGTTAAAAGATGCATATAAATCAATTTCAGAAGCCTTTATACACGCTGGTGCGGCAAACGATTGCAGAGTAAGTATAGAATGGATACATTCTGAAAGTATTACAGAAGCAAATGTGGAAGAAAAGTTTGCCAACCTAAGCGGAATACTTGTGGCTCCTGGATTTGGACAAAGAGGTATTGAAGGAAAAATAAGTGCTATCAAATACGCTAGAGAAAAAAATATTCCTTTTTTAGGAATTTGTTTAGGTATGCAATGTGCTGTAATTGAATTTGCACGCAATGTATTGGGCATGAAAGATGCTAATTCAACAGAGATGAATGCAAATACACCATTCCCTGTTATCGACTTATTAGAAGCGCAAAAGAAAGTAACCAATAAAGGAGGCACGATGCGTTTAGGCGCATACCCTTGCACAGTTACCGAAAACACCAAGGCTTGGGATGTATACAAACAAAAAAATATAAAAGAACGTCACCGTCATCGCTTTGAGTTCAATAACGAATATTTGAGTCAATTCGAAAAAGCTGGCATGATTGCATCAGGTATAAATCCAGATGGAGGTTTGGTAGAAATTATTGAAATCAAAAATCACTCTTGGTTTGTTGGAGTTCAGTTCCATCCCGAATATAAAAGTACAGTTGCAAACCCACACCCACTATTTGTAAATTTTGTAAAGGCCTCTATTGAAGCCACTAAAGCGAAGAAATAGTACCCGCTTTTTATATCAACAATGCCCCATTCTAGTAGTAAGAATAAACATTTTCTCATACTAGTATGGGGCATTTTAGATTAACAACAATCTTATATTTCCATCGTTAGCCACCCGCCTTTTTAACCTTGTAACTCGCTGTGGTAAGCAAGGTTAATAATTTATCTCGATGATCACCCTGAATCAATATTTCACCATTTTTTGTACTGCCCCCGACTCCACATTTTTGTTTCAACATTTTACCCAATGCCTCTAAATCATCAATAGAGCCAATAAACCCTGCAACGCGTGTTACCATCTTACCGCCTCCTATTCTGTCTAAAAATAGTTTTAAGTTTTGCTGCTGAGGAGGTAATGTTTCCTGCACTTCTTCTTCATAATCAAAACTAAAATCTTTATTTGTTGAATAAACAACACCGTTTTTTTTATCTTTTTTCGACATAACTAGTAAATCTATTTGATTCTTTTTCCGTTCAAAAAGCCGATCAGGGAACTAAAACACGCAACGATAGTGGATTTACTTTTACCCTAATCGTTTGCCCAGTTTTTATCGGTTCTCCATCAATATGAGCAATAGAGTGCTGCTGATTAATTACAGCTTCTTTTGTTTTATATATTTCAACATGAGCAGATTTGTGTATTGTTTTACGAAACAAACGATAACCAATACTAATGGATTTTAATAACGATACATCTTTCAACACAACCAAATCCATCAACCCATCCGAAACATCTGCCAAAGGTGCTATTATAGCATTGTTCCCCCATTGCGAACCATTAGCAAAGCTTATTAAATATGCTTTTTTATTTTCCTTTTTTCCATCAATAGTAAATTCAAATTCTTGTGGTTTATATTTAGGGAATTCACGTTGTATTACTTTCAAATACGAAACAAAACCTCGTTTACCAAATTTAGCAAACTCCCAACCAATATGGGCATCAAAGCCAACACCTCCAATATTTACAAAAGGTTCGTCATTCAACAACATCGTATCAATAGTGGTATATATACCTTTATTAATAATATCCATCGCACTTTTCAAGTGAATCGGTATTTGCAAATGCCTAGCCAAACCATTACCAGAACCAGCTGGTATAATTGCTAATACTGATTGTGTACCTATTAAACCACGAGCAACCTCGTTTACCGAGCCATCGCCACCAACAGCTACCACTATATCAAAACCGCTATTAGCAGCTTTTTGCGATAGCTCTGTTGCGTGTTTAGCCGCTTTGGTATAAGCTATTTCATAATCATAAAGGGTTCTATCCAAATACTTGTCAATCAAACCCTCTATAACTTTTTGCCTACCTACTCCCGATATAGGATTAACAATGAAGTAAATCTTTTTTTTCAAAACAAACTTGTTTAATACGTGTCTACAAATCCCCAAATACGAACTACCAATTCCTAAATCCCAATTCCTAAATCCCAACTTTCAAATATCAATTATCAATAGCTCATTTTATTGTTTATCAAGCTTTGCTGATAGGTTTGAATAATGGCTTTTATTTTCTTTTCCATTTGTATTCTCATTAAAGAATCTTCATGTTGTTCTAAATTATGATTCAACAAACTATCCTTACTAAAATCATAAAAACCAATTGAATTATCGCCATCAAATTGCAACAAATATTTATTTTGAATTAACTGAAACATGCCACTATTAAAGGTTAGCGCAAAACGATCGGCTTTTTTATTAAACACACTATTGCCAAACGAAAAATAGGAGTATGGATAATTCAAAAAGTCCATCAACGAAGGCAATATATCTATTTGTTGTGTAATTGTAGAATCAATTCCTTTAAAATAGCCTCTAGGAGAATGAAAAATAATAGGCACCATATAATTTCCTACAGCATTGCTATAAAAAACATCTGACGATACTCCTGTATGATCAGCAACCAAAACAAAAATAGTATTTCTAAACCACTGCATTTTTTTTGCCGATTCAAAAAAGCGCATCAACGAATAATCAGTATAACTAATTACATTTTCTATAGGCAATTTGCCCTTTTTAAAGCGACTTTGGTGCTTGGTTGGCAAACTGTAAGGATGATGAGAGCTTAACGTAAAAATACTTGTAAAAAAGGGCTGACGCTTTTTATTCAACGTTTTTGCAGTGTATTGTAAAAACTCTTCATCCCAAATACCCCAATTACCGTCATAATCTTTCTCATTGTTGTATTCTTTTCGCCCAAAATAATCGTCATAACCAGCAAGACTAGCAAAGGCATCAAATCCCATTGTACCATTAGTACCTCCATGAAAAAACGCAGTGTAATAACCCTGCTTTTTTAATAATGTAGCTATACTATTTATTTTATTACTACCGTAAGTAGATGTAATATAGGGTTCATTCATCCATGTTGGAATACCAGCAACAATTGAAGGAATACCCTCAATTGAAGTTTTTCCATTAGAAAACGAATTTGTAAATGTTAAACTTTCAGCAATAAGAGAATCTAAAAAAGGAGTGCAGCTCTCATCTTTTGATTTACCATTTAAAGCACCTATGTATTCCTTAGAAAAACTCTCCAATGCGATTACACACACATTAAAATGCTTATACTTATTTTTTTTTTCCATTTGCTTGGGGTTATACAAGCGCAAAAGCTCTTTTTTATCATCAATTTTCCAGTTTTCAGAGGGCATAATGCCCTGTGCCTCCGCAGTTTTAATAATACTAAACGGAGTATTTATAACCAACGGAATATATTGCGCCTGAACGTATTCTCCTGCACTTACTACGCTAATTGGTTTTAATTGTAAACCACCCCTATAAGCTACAGTTGCAAAAACAAGAAATAACACGAATACCAAACTTTCTGAAACATACTGTTTTTTATGCCATAAAAACTGAGGTTTATTTTTTTCGTTTTTTGTGTAACCATAAACCAGCAAACTCAACAATAAAAGCCATATAATGGCAATGTACCAATACTCCTTTAAGAAAACAGGTAATAAACTACTAAAATCATCCCCTATTTCGCCACTAAAAAAATTAAATACCGATGCATTAGTTCTTTTAGTAGTAAACTGAAAATAGGCTAAATCAACGCAATTAGCGAGTACACACAAGCTGTTTACCAATAAAAAAAGCAACTTTAGTACAAACAAATACCCCTTTTTTTCTCTAAAAAAAAGGGGCAGTAAAAAAAGCAGTATAAATAAAGCATTGGTAATAATAATGGTAGACAAATCAAACCGAACGCTTACAATTGTAATTTTCAGCAGCTCCACCAAATGTAATTCCGAAAAATGGGAATAATTAAACAAAAAAAACAAACACCTACATACTGCATATAAAGCAATAAGCAACAACAAATGCTTACAAAGTGCTATTAAATTTCGAGTATAAATTGGCATTTAATCTGTTTCTAACGCTACAAAATTAACAATATAGTAGTGGTATAAAAATCAAAAAGCGCACTACAAAATGTGTAGTGCGCTTTTGAAATATGAACTTGAAAAATTATTGTTTTACGAAAGTTTCATTAGTATTAAGTGTTGTACCGTTTGTTGTTTCAACATAAGTTAAAGTGAATCCATTAGAAGTAGTAGCACCTGTACCTGCAAAATTTCTATCTGCAGGTGTCAGACCAACTTGAATAGCTGTTTGACTAGGTAGATCAACGGTTGTTGCAATCACATTTGCATAAATACTTGAAGCGCCTGTGTAATTGCTAAATTTGCTAAATATAATTCTGTTGTTTAATGTTTGAGAAGCGGTAATTGTTTGTGTGTATACAATTGGAGTAGATTCTTGAATTGTACAAGTGTATGTACCAGTCATTCCATCAGCATCGTTTACAACTGTAATTTCTCTTGTTGCGGTACCAGTGTTTCCTGCAGCATCAGTAGCGGTATAAGTAATAGTATAAACACCAGTTTGGTTAACGTTTACGCTACCAGATACAGTTGGAGTTAAAGCTCCATCCTCATCATCTTCAGCTGTAGCATTCATTTCAGTGTAAGTACCTTGCAAAGAAATAGTTTGTGTAGCAGCACCAGTTAATGTTACAACAGGAGCAGTTGTATCTTCTTTGTTACATGAAGTAATTAATGTAGCAACAACTAACACAAGTGCTGATAAGCTTAAAATGTTTTTTTTCATTGTGATTGTTTTTAATGGTTATTTTAAATTAATGGACTGTTTTAATTTTTTGCGCCACAAATATACAGTATTTTTTATTAAAAATAATTTGTGGTAGTCAAAAATAATTTATTAGTTTTGCACCCGGTTAACCAAAAAAAAATCATAAAAAAATGAAAAAAGTATTTACATTAGTTGCACTAGCAGGTATGTTCTCTCTAGTTGCATGTGGTCCAAGTGCAGAAGAAATTGCTGCTAAAGAAAAAGCTACCCAAGATTCGATTGCTGCTGTAGAAGCTGCTAAAGCTGCTGAAGAAGCTGCTAAAGCTGCTGCTGAAGCTGCTGAAAAAGCAAAAGCTGATTCAATTGCTGCTGAAGAAGCTAAAGCTGCTGAAGCTAAAGCTGCTGAAGAAGCTGCTAAAGCTAAAAAAGGTGGAAAACCAGCTGCGAAACCAGCTGCTCCAGCTACACCAGCTCCAGTTAAAGCAGGTCAAGGAAGAGGTTAATCTTTCTTTAGCTTAAAAGCTAAAAAAAGGGTTCAGGATTGCTGAGCCCTTTTTTTTTAACTTTTTTTTTGATTTTCTTTTTTGAATTAAAAAATAATGTAGATTTGCGCCCATATTAAAAATTTAAAATTCTAAAAACAAAAATGAAAAAAGTATTTACATTGGTAGCACTAGCTGGTAT
>JBASCV010000353.1:0-30577 GCA_049651825.1 Bacteroidia bacterium | reverse complement strand
GTGATATAGTTAATGAGTCAAATGTTGATGTTTTACCTTTTTGTTTTGAAGTATATACTTTGTTTTTGCGTTGATTAAACACATAATCCTCTTTATAAGAACTCCCACCTTCATAAACATCTCGTTTAAATCGTAAAGGCTTTAAATTAAGTGTGTCGGCATACGATTCATATTTATCACGTACTTTATAAAACCAATCGTATTTTGGATATGTACCTCCAATACCTTCAAAATGAAACACTTTTTTACCATTTAACTCTTCTAATTTAGTCGAAAAAGTAACTTCGGCAGTAGTCATCCAAATTGCCCCCCAATTATAATTAACTACATAGTTTAGTTCCTCGCCAGCTTGAAAAGCGTGATTGGTAACCGAGCAATTTTTTTGCGCTTGAAGTTTTGTTGAAAACAGCGCAATAACAATAATTAATAGCTTTTTCATAGTAAAAAGTTGTTGCGTTTTAACGAATGCTATTTTATTGATTAATAGTGTATTCTATTTTATTTGTTTACTTCCAATTCCTCAATTACCGTTTCAATTGCTCTTGAATCAGGATAAAAAGAAAGCAATTTTTTTAGTACAGCATCAATCACCGCATCAGGGCACGATGCTCCACTTGTAAGTATAATATCAACAGGAAACTTATTTGGTAAATAGTTATTGCTTGTTAAATGCTGGTGTTTTGCGTAATTAAAATGATTAATAACTGACGATGAAACTATTTCTCTTTCGGA
Organism: Bacteroidia bacterium; assembly: GCA_049651825.1. Lineage (GTDB taxonomy): Bacteria > Bacteroidota > Bacteroidia > 2-12-FULL-35-15 > 2-12-FULL-35-15 > 2-12-FULL-35-15. The sequence continues at coordinate 29,845 of JBASCV010000353.1, read as the reverse complement.
AGAAATAAAATAAGTAGGTAGTTTTTCTTCGCACAACTCCACCAAATGCGATGTGTTTGAACTGTTGTAACCACCCACAACAATTGCTAAGTCGGCTGTTTTTTGTAGTAAACCATAAGTAGCATCTTGGTTTTCGTTGGTTGCATAACAAAGCGTATCGCGAGTATCGGCAAAATGAAGTTTTATATCATCATTCGGATATTTTTTTAGCATAATACTTTTTAAGTATTCTACAATTTCCTGTGTTTCGGTAGCAAGCATGGTGGTTTGGTTAATTACGCCTAAACGTACCAAATGTTCTTGTGGCTTAAAGTCGGCCGAAAACTTGCCTTCAAAGCGTGCATGAAAGTCGGCATCAGTAATTGTGCCTAATATATAGTTGCCCAAAAAATGAGCATCTTTCATATCTTTAATTACCAACGATGGTGCATTGCTTTCGCTTCTCGAAAAGGTTGCACGGGTTTCCTCATGGCTATGTTTACCATGAATAATAATGGCGTAATTATCTTCACCCAATTTCTCGGCTTTTTTCCAAACACGTTCTACAAAAGGGCAAGTAGTATTGTATTTATGAACTTCAATACCAATTGCATTTAGCTGAGCTTCAATTGCTAATGTTGTGCCAAAAGCTGGAATAATTACAATATCATTTTTTGTGAGCTCGCTAAATGGTATGAGTTGTTTTCCTGAAGTATCCATTAAAAATTGAATCCCTCGGCTTGTTAAATCATTGTTAACCTCTTGGTTGTGAATCATTTGGCTTAGTAAAAAAATGCGCTTTCCTGGGTTTTCTTCAACTGCTCGGTACGAAATTTCAATAGCATTTTCTACTCCATAACAAAAACCAAAATGTCTTGCAATGTAAAATCGAACAGGACCAAAATCTAGCAGTGTAGGAGTGAAGTCTTTTTTACGTGGGTCGTTTATTTTTCTTATTTCTTTTACTTTAGAAATAATTGAACTTTTATAAAACGTTGGTATGTTGAAAGTTTTCATGCGTTGACAAGTTTTTTAGAGTTCAATTAATACTATATTTTAGTATAAAATATTTATGAACCGAGTACATTGCTAGCTTTAAGTGCGAATCATTTAACAATTGTTTTGTAAGGGATAAACGTTTGCATATGCAAAGATACACACATCTAATCATATACTCCAATTATAAATATAGTACTTGTTTTAAAAGTTAAAAAGTATGTTTATTTTATTCTGTTGATGCAACTTTTTCAATGTAATTCGTTACTATATTTGAGTATCTGTAAATCCAGTTGTTTAACCCAATGGGTAGAATAGTATTATTTATTTTGTTTATTTATCTTGTTATCCCTATAAATACTAAGGGGCAAGGAGAAGATTGTGCTACAGCAGCTCCTTTTTGTACCGGCACTACGTACACTTTTCCTGCATCAACAAACACTGTTGCCCCTTCTGGCCCTGATTACGATTGTTTGATTACACAGCCTAATCCAGCATGGTATTATTTACAAATTGCTAGTTCTGGCGATGTACAACTTGGAATAAGTCAGGTTGATGGTTTGGGAGCAGGAACAGATGTTGATTTTATTTGTTGGGGACCTTTTACATCGCCTGATGCGGGTTGTGCTTCTGGTTTAAATTCATCTTCGGTTGTTGATTGCAGTTATTCTACGGCAGCCATTGAAACTTGCGACATTCTTGGCGCTCAAACAGGAGAGTTTTATTTATTATTACTTACTAATTTTGAAAGTACTCCGGCTGATATAACTTTGGTACAATCAAATGTGGGTGCAGTAGGTGCTGGATCTACTAATTGTGATATTTTGTGCACAATTAATAGTGTTTCTGCAAGCCCTAGTCAATGCAGTAACAGTACATTTAGCTTGAGTGGATACGTAGCCTACACAAATGCACCACAATCAGGTACTTTAACCATATCAACCAATTGTTCAAATGTTACTCAGGTTATTAATGCTCCTTTTCCATCGGATTCGGTAGCTTATAATTTAACAGGTTTGCCTTGTACGGGTTCTTTGTGTGCTGTTACAGCTGTTTTTTCGGCCGATGAGTTTTGTACTAATTCAAAAACCTTTAATGCACCTGGAGAAGAAGTGATTGATTGCAATGTAACAGCTTCAAATAATGGACCCTTTTGTGCGCGCAACACATTGACTCTTACAGCCGTTTCAATACCCAATGTAACCTACAGTTGGGAAGGACCTAATGGATATACCTCAAATATACAAAACCCTGTAATTGAAGCTATTCCGCAATCAATGCAAGGCGATTATATTGTTACTGTTACACATCAGCAACCTGCTTGTGTAAGTAAGGATACTACAACAGTGGTTCTTTACCCTACAGCCGAAGCTGATTTTATAGTAACTCCAAATGAAATATATGTTTTAGAACCTACAGCTTATTTCAATAATTTGTCGGATTCGAGTACTACTTGGTTGTGGGAATTTGGTGATACAACAACTGCAACTTTAAAAAATCCGAATCATACTTATGCTGATGCAGGAGCTTATGATGTAACCTTGTTTGCTTACAATGCATCTGGTTGTAACGATTCTGTTACCCATACAGTTGTGGTACAGGATATTGTAACATTATATATTCCTAAAGCCTTTACGCCTAATGCTAATGGTACTAACGAAACTTTTGTTATTAGTGCTTTTGGTATTGTTGAAACAGCTTTTGAGTTTGCGATTTTTGATAGGTGGGGTAATCAATTATTTAAGACTAACAATATGAATGAGGGCTGGAATGGTACAAAAAATAATACAGGCGAAAAAATGCAAGTAGATGTTTATGTGTATCGCCTTCAATATAAAGATATAATAGGTAAAATGCACACGGCTACAGGCCATGTATCGCTTTTAAGGTAATAGAAGAGGTAGCTTTTAAAAACGAATTACAGCTTTTACTTTACTAATTCGATGCCTTCTTTATTAAGTTTTATAAGTTGTTCTTTATAAAGAGCGCCAACGGCTTTTTTAAATGCTTTTTTGCTGATTTGTAGCTTTTGTTTTATTTCTTCTGGTGAACTACCATCGTGTAGGGGTAAAAAGCCATTATTTTGTTTCAAAATTGATAATAAACGCCATTTTACATCATCAACTAACTCGAATCCACTTTTTTGAAGACTTATATCTATTTTACCATCTTCACGTATATTTTTGATGTACCCTTTTAATTTATCGCCAATGCGTATGTTTTCAAAAATTTCGTTTTTATAGATTAAACCAGTATAAAGGTTATTTATAATGGCATTAAAACCCAATGGTGTTTCGGAGTAAATCAGTAAATTAACAATATCGTTGGGCTGTATAGTATTGGGTTCTTTTTCAATAAATTTTTTGAGTTTAGTTGAAGCAACCAATCGGTTAGTGGTTTCATCAACATAAACAAATACAACGTAACTATTACCAGCCTCCATTCTGTAGGCTTGCTCTCTGAACGGAACGAGTAAATCTTTATCCATTCCCCAATCTAAAAAGGCACCAATATCGTTTACTTGTTTTACTTCTAAAAAAGCAAATGTATTGGCTGTGGCATAGGGTTCAACGGTTGTTGCAATTAATCGATCGTCAGAATCGCGAAAAACAAACACATTTAACCTATCGCCAATTTTTGTACCAGTTGGCACCCATTTTGTTGGCATAAGTATTTCAATATCACCTTCTTTTAGGTAAATACCAAAATCCATTTGTTTTATTACTTCCAATTCGTTGTATGTGCCTATTTGTATCAAAATTTATATGTTTAGTGTTGTGTTTTTTGGTAATTGTTTGATTATTAGGTGTTTGTAGTTCGTTAATCGTATTCTTGTGTATTTTCTTTTGTTTGTCCTAAGCTTTCTAATAATGATGTAACAATAGATAGTATTAAACTAAATAACAGTGCCCACCAAAAGCCTTCAACTCTAAAATCGTCAACTATTTTTGCTGCCAATAAAATCATTAATGCGTTAATTACCAGTAGAAAAAAGCCTAAGGTAATAAAGGTGATTGGAATAGTTAAAATTATCATTATTGGCTTTACTACCGCATTTAAAAACGCAAGTACCGAGGCTACAATTAAGGCTGTTATAAAGTTGTTTTCAACAATTTCAACACCTGGTAAAAAATAGGCTGATATTAAAACTGCAAGAGACGAAATGATTAATTGAATGATAAATTTCATGGTTTTGATGTAATAATGCTGTAAAAGTAATGATTATTCAGATGAGGCAAAAGAAAAACGGTTATAATGGAAGATGTATTATTTAATGAGTTTAATTACAGTAAAACGTATGGCACTAGCTACGCTTATTAATTTCTAGTTTTAATGGGGTACCAAAAAAGGGATGTTTCAATTTTTTTTGACATAACCGAATTTTGTAAAGCTTTATTGGCTGTGAAAGCAATTGGGAATACTCACTTTATATAAAGAAGTACATTCCAACTTGTTGCAATGTACTTCTTTTATTAAAAACCTTTAGAGCATACTTCTACAACATTTTTATCTACTCTTTTTTTATCTTATTTCTGCTCCTGCTTTTTCTTTATAGGTTTTTATAAGTTTGTCCATAATTTTTTCGATTTGATTATCGGTAAGCGTAGCATTTTCGTCTTGTAAGGTAAAGCTTAGTGCATATGATTTTTTACCTGTTGGTAATTTTTCGCCTTCGTAAACATCAAATAAATGAACTGATTTCAATAAATTTTTTTCCGATTGGTAGGCCAATTGTTCTAACTGTTCAAACTTAATGGCTTTATCAATTAACAAGGCTAAATCGCGCTTCACTTCAGGAAATTTAGGTACTTCGGAATACATTACATTTACTTTTTTTACACTTTCAATAATGGCTTCCCATTTAAAATCGGCATAAAATACATCTTGTTTGATGTCCATTGTTTTTAAAATAGCTTTTGAAACACTACCCAACTCAACAATTACTTTTTTGTTATAGCTTAAGCTCAAGCCCTGAGAGAGAATATCATTATTCAATTCTGTTAATGTACAATTAATTAGTCCTAAGCGCTCCAACACTGCATTTACGTAGCCTTTTATGGTGTATATAGATGACGCTTTTTGTTTGTTATTCCAACTTTCTTTATTTGTATTACCTGTAATAAATACGGATAAATGCTTGGATTCAATATATTTTACAGTATCTTCGTTTTTAATGGCTTTGTATGTTTTACCAAACTCATACAATTTTAAATCTGCATTTTTTCTGTTAATATTGTATGCAATGGCTTCTAGCCCTGTAAACAATAGGCTTTGACGTAACACATTCAAATCGCTACTTAGCGGGTTAAGCATGGCTACATTGTGTGCTTCGTTTAACGATTGTAATTTTTCGGCATACTCTGATTTGGTCAGTGATAGACCCATCATTTCTGAAAATCCATTGTTTGATAAAAAATCAGCTACTGCATTTTGTAATTTTTCTTTATCAGGTTTTTCGGCATACTGTATTGATGAGTTTAAACTAGTAGGTATTTCAATTTTATTGTAGCCATATATTCTCAATACTTCTTCAATCACATCTTGCTCACGCTGCACATCTACTTTAAATGGCGGTATTGAAAGCAATAGCGCATCTGTGCCTTCATGTTCAATCGCTATGTCTAGCGATAATAAAATGCCTTTTATTACTCTAAAATCAATGCGTTTGCCAATTAAATTGTTACAATTATCAAATGAAAAAGGTACTTTAAAATTTTTAATTGGTTTAGGGTAAATATCAACTATTTCGGAAGAAATAGTACCACCTGCAATTTCTTGAATTAATAGTGCTGCACGCTTTAATGCATAAACAGTTATATTAGGGTCGGTGCCTCGCTCGAAACGGAAGGAGGCATCGGTTTTAAGTGCATGACGTTTTGATGATTTACGAACGGAAGTAGAATTGAAGTAAGCGCTTTCTAGAAAAACAGTAGTTGTTTTTTCTGTAATGCCTGATTCATTGCCACCAAAAACTCCTGCAATGCACATTGGTATAGCATTATTGTTTTCATCGGTACTGCAAATCATTAAATCTTCATTTGATAACTCACGCACAACGCCATCTAATGTTGTAAATTTTGTACCTGTAGGTAGTTTTTTTACAAGTACCTTATTTCCTTTAATTTTAGATGCATCAAACGCATGCATCGGTTGCCCCATTTCATGTAAAACGTAATTCGTGATATCTACAATATTATTAATTGGGCGTACTCCAATTGATTTTAACCTATTTTTAAGCCATTCTGGCGACTCGGTAACCGTAACACCTGAAATAGTAACACCCGAATAACGCGGACAAGCAACAGCATCTTCAACAACTACTTTTATGGGTAAACTAGTATCGTTAGGTTTAAAACTATTTACCTGCGGCATAGTTAAGCTTGTTTTCAAATCAACCTGATGTGTGGAAGATTTTTCTTGAACAATTTGATTACAATTTAATATTGCAACTAAATCTCTTGCAACTCCAATGTGCGATGCTGCATCAGCACGGTTGGGGGTTAAACCAATTTCAAATATATAATCTTCTTCTGCTTGAGGGTATTTTTCATGTTGTGCAAAATAGTCTTTTAATGGTGTTCCTACAACAGCATCTTCGTTCAGAACCATAATGCCTTCATGTGAAGTTCCTATTCCTATTTCATCTTCGGCACAAATCATACCTTCGGAAAGTTGACCTCTGATTTTAGATTTTTTTATCTCAAACGGTTCACCTACCGTGGGGTATAATTTAGCGCCTATAGTTGCAACAATTACTTTTTGTCCTTGTGCCACGTTTGATGCACCACATACTATGTTTAAAAAATTTTCAGCACCAATATTTACAGTTGTTACACTAAGTCGGTCAGCATCGGGATGTTTTTCTTTACTCATCACTTCGCCAACCACTAATCCTGCAAGAGCACCTTTTATCGTTTCAAATTTTTCGATGCTTTCTACCTCTAATCCACATCCTGTAAGTAGTTCGCCTACAGCTGTTGCCGATAAGTCTGTTTTAATATAATTTTTAAGCCAATTGTATGATATTTTCATTCCAGTCAGTATTAGAACATGTTTTAATTTTATTGAAATCTGTTGTTATTGCCAACGCACAGTATTCGACAGGTTCAGACTGACGGCTCACAATGTCACATTAAGTAAGCCTGTGGTGAGCTTGTTGAACCATCGAAATGTGGGCTAGGCATATCTGTAATTCTTTTTAAATAAAAATTAAACAGATATTTTAACACCAATTTTGATACTACAAACATAGCAAAATTTGTTGGTGAGAGCAGTAGTATATTGGTGATTTTCCATTTAGATACCTCAAAAATGAAGGATGTGTAAAAATGAACTATTTTTTTTATATTTGTGTTTTAACTATTTAAAAACACAAAGCTTATGACAGCTGTAAGAAACGATTGGACAGAACAAGAAATTCTTGATATATACAATACCCCTTTATTTGATTTGATATACCGTGCACAACAGGTACACCGAGAGTTTAACGATGCAAATGAGGTGCAAGTTAGTTCATTGTTATCGATAAAAACAGGTGGCTGTGCCGAAGATTGCGGTTATTGCCCACAAGCAGCTCGTTATAGCACAGGTATTGAAGTACATAAATTAATGACTGTAAACCAAGTGTTGGAAGCTGCTGATAAAGCAAAACAAGGTGGAGCATCGCGTTTGTGTATGGGTGCTGCTTGGCGCGAAGTGAGAGATAATAGAGATTTTGACCGCGTATTGGAAATGGTGAAAGGAGTAAATGCAAAAGGTATGGAAGTATGTTGTACATTGGGTATGCTTACCGAAGACCAAGCGCAAAAGCTTGCAGATGCTGGATTGTATGCATACAACCACAACATTGATACTTCTGAAGAAAGCTATAAAAAAATAATAACAACACGTACGTATGATGATCGTTTAACTACCATCAAAAATGTGCGAAAAGCAAAAGTTTCCGTTTGTTCGGGAGGTATTATTGGTTTAGGCGAAACGGTTGAAGATAGAGTTAAAATGCTCAAAACCCTTTCGTCAATGGAAGTACACCCAGAGTCGGTGCCTATCAATGCTTTGGTGCCTGTTGCTGGTACGCCATTGGAAAATCAACCATTGGTACCAATTTGGGATATGGTACGTATGATTGCTACTACTAGAATTGTTATACCAAAAACTGTTGTTCGTTTATCAGCAGGACGTACTCAAATGAGTTTAGAAGGACAAGCATTGTGCTTTTTAGCTGGGGCTAATTCTATTTTTGCTGGAGATAAACTATTAACTACTCCAAATCCTGATTTTAATGAGGATATGGAAATGTTTAAATTGTTTGGTTTAAAACCACGTGAAGCGTTTAAAAATGAGAAAAAAAACGCTCAAAAAGATACAGCAGTTAATAGTTTTGCGTAAAAAATTCTTATAAATTAGGTTCAACTTATTAAATAAATAATCTAACGCTCATTTATCGATAAGCTCGAAAACACCCTTTGTGCTGTCATTTCGAGCCTGTTGAGAAAGTAGGGTGGGTGTGTACTATTTATGATTTTTTCTGCCAATCAATTTTTATCGGATGCACTTCGTAAAAGGGAAGAAGCCAATGCTTTACGAAAACTCACCACCAATAATCATTTGATTGATTTTTGTAGTAATGATTATTTGGGTTTTGCACAAAACAATGAGTTACTTCGGTTGACAGACTACGAAGTCTCAAATCTCAAATCTCAAATTTCAAATCTTACAGGTTCTACAGGTTCGCGTTTGCTTGCAGGCAATTCTGCTTATGCCGAAAATTTAGAAGCTAAAATAGCGCTGTTTCATAATGCCGAAGCTGGTTTGATATATAATTCAGGTTATGATGCAAATGTGGGGCTATTTTCAGCGCTAGGACAAAAAGATACTACGATTATTTATGATGAATTGATACACGCATCAGTACACGATGGTATACGTATGTCTAGCGCATCGGCATTTATGTTTAAGCACAATGATTTAATTCATCTCGAAGAGCGCTTAAATGTTGCAAAAGGCATAACCTATGTAGCTGTAGAAAGTATTTATTCGATGGATGGAGATACTGCTCCGTTGAAAGAGATAGCAATGTTGTGTGAAAAATACAATGCCAATCTTATTGTTGATGAAGCTCATGCAACGGGTATTACAGCCAATAATGGGGCAGGTAAGGTGCAAGAGTTGGCTATAGAAAATCAGATGTTTGCTCGTGTACACACCTTTGGCAAAGCCTTGGGTTGCCATGGTGCTGTGGTACTTGGTAGCCATTTGTTGCGCAACTATTTAATAAATTATTCGCGTGCTTTTATTTATACAACTGCACTCCCTTTAAAAAGTTTAGTAGCAATTCATCAGGCGTATGAATTATTAAAAGCGAGCGAAAGCCTTATTAATACGCTACATTCAAATATAACTCACTTTAAAAACAATTTATCCAAAACTGTTCAAAATAAACTTATTGCAAGCGATAGTGCAATTCAATGTATTGTTGTAGAAGGGAATTCGCAAATAAAGGAACTCGCTCAAAAAATAAGAAATGATGGTTTTGATGTGCGCCCTATATTAAGCCCTACTGTTGCAAAAGGTAAAGAGCGATTACGTATTTGTATTCATTCTTTTAATACATTTGAACAAATTGAATCTTTGTGCAATACGGTTAATACTAATATAAACTAAAGGGATGAACTATTTTAAAAAAATAATTTTTCTATTCTATTTTGTAACAATTTCGAATATTGGAACTGCTCAAACAACAGATTCTGTAAAAAAAAGTAAGCAACATTTTGAGTTGAGTTTTGGTCAATCCTTGCTTTTTATATCCAATACAAAACTTGCTGATATTCGTAATCAAGCCTCTATAATTGTTCCAACCAATTCCATTTTATTTTTTGCAGAATTTCGCCCTGAAAAAAAGGTTAAAATACCTGTATTTATAAATCTTCCAACCGAAACTAAACAGTATATTGTAAATGGTCAAATTATAAATGAAAAAGCTTCAATAACATTTGGTACAGGTTTTGAATTTGAACTTTTTCATATAAAAATAGATGAACGTTCAAAGCTTGATTTTGAAATAGGCCCATTGGCAAGTGTTATATTCGACAATAGAAACAACATCACCCTTGCACCTATCATAGCTGGCAGGTTTAGGGTTAAAAGAGGCGAAAATTTTGTAATGTATTTTGGTTTAAGCTACTCGGTTGGCATTAATGCACTTGGTTTATTGTATGGAACAGGTACTGTTTTTTAATAACATTTATTAATTTTTTTAAACTGTTTTAATAAAGTATTATTCTATTCTAGCATAAACAGAACTTTAAAATAAGCCTTGAATTATTTTACCCGCAAAATAAGTTGTTTTCCTAAACCAAAACACCTTTTTACCTGCCCTTACTTGCACGTACTATCTTTTTGCTATAGTTTTGGCACAAATAAAATACAATATTTTACTATTTACAGTAGAATTTATATACTTAAAAAACTAAATGATTGTATTTTATTAGAAAATAACGTATCTTTGCAAAGCAAATAAAATTAGTGAACACCCTACACGGATAAATTAAAATGGTTTGTCCGGAAACCGCTAAAGAATGAAAGCATACTTACACCTTATATATAGCAATATCACCAGCTATATTTTTTTACCTTCTTCTTCTTTCGCAACTAAACAAAATGTATTTGAATTTATTCAATACTAATTGTTTTTTATTCGGTTTTGTACACCGTCACTAATTCTTGTTTCGCAGCAGCGAAAGCCGAAAAGCTGATTTAAACGAGTAGGCAACAATTTAATTTATAAAACTAAAAATGAGTTTAAAACTTAAATTAAACCTTTTAGCACTAGTTTGTATCACTTTAATTATTGGTTGTAAAAAAGAAGAACCAGTTAGTGTTACCAATTCATCAAATCAAGTTTTAAAAAGTGAACTAAATACTTTTGTACAAACTTTTTTTGAAAACAAACATCAACTTTTATTATCTAATAAATCTTCTCAAGCGAATACAGTTTCAAGAATCAATTCATTTTTTTCAACTCCTGCCGAAGCATCTAAATGCATGAGCGAAATAAATGAGTTAAATGCCATTAGAGCTACAGCACAGCTTAATTTTACTGGCTTTCATGTTGTGGCTGAAGTTAATGATGCTACCGTAAAAACAGCAGGTAATGAAACTAGTTTTAGAGTAAATGTACTTTATTCTTATACAACTGATGGAGTTGATGAAACAACAGGTGATGCAATAGCTCCTGAAGGATATGAGTTATACAACTTTACATTAACAAAAGCTACATCGGGATGGCAAATTGTAAAACAAGAGCAAACCTATGACGAGACGTATACGCCAGGCATTGTGTCGTTTGAAAATGAACCACTTGTTTTAGAAAAAAATTCAGCTGCTTATACATACTCTGCTAATACAGCAGCTAATTGGGCTACAGCGCATTGGAATATTGTTACAAATGTTAGTAATTATTATGATTTTACAAATTTAGGTGGCGATTGTACTAATTTCTTGTCGCGCGCTTTGCGTGAAGGAGGCTGGAAACAAACTAACTATTGGTTTTATAAATCAGCGGGTGCTTCAGGTAACAACATGGTACTCTATAAACGCAGTCCGTCATATACTGGAGCAAATGCATTTTATCAATTTATAAGTAATACTGGGCAGTATGCTGGTATAAATGGTAATAATAGAGTTACTCCTAAATTTACAAATTTACAGGTTCCACAAGCTTGGGATTCACAAATAACTTGGAATGCATTCTACAATATTGTTAAAACGGTTAAAAAAGGCGATATCGTTGAATTAGGAAACGGACAAAGCCCAGCAACGATAGGACATAATATGATTGTAACCAAAACACAAACTACCCCTCCATACGTGTTTGTTGCATACAGAAATGCAACAGGTTATTTACCAGCAAAAGACCGACCTATCAATGAGTTTTATGGCAGAAAACTGTACGGTTTTTATGTAAAAACTTCAGGTAATTAATTTAAAATTAATTTACTCCCTAAACAGTGAATGTTTAGGGAGTATTTTAGCGATAACGTATATTCTAAACTTCCATTACTTTGTTAATGAAAAAACAATTTATTTCTGCAATTATAGCATTGTCGGCACTTTCAATGCATGCTCAAACTAAAGAAGCAACTCAAGCACCTTTAAATCCACTTTTTGAAAAGTATATCTCAAATAAAGAGCAAAATAAATTGACACCACAGGTTACTGCCGAAGGTAAAAAAATAGGAAGTGTTATTCCTTCTATTTTGGAACCTAATTTTGATGCGTATCTTCAGCAGCAACAAACATTAAAAAGTTCGTTAACATTACCCGCAGTTTATGATATGCGTACCAATGGAAAAATAACATCGGTAAAAGATCAGGGCGATTGTGGTTCTTGTTGGTTGTTTCCAACAATAGGAAGTGTAGAATCGAGTTGGAAAGTATTAGGTTTAGGAACGTTTGATTTATCGGAAGATAACCTGAAAAACTGTCATGGTTTTCAGTATTTGCCTTGTGATGGTGGTTCGCGCGAAATGGCTGTAGCTTATTTTACACGTAATTCAGGTCCTTTTTTAGAAAGTCAAGACCCATATTCAGATAATTCAACGGGCTGCCCGTCAGGTTTAGCACCAGCTGCTTATATTACAGATGCACGTTTTTTACCGAAAAATAAAAATGCTGTTAAACAAGCGTTGTTTAATTATGGAGCGGTTTACACCACATTTCATTGGGATGACCCTGCATTTCGTGATTCTGATAATACCTATTATTATAGTGGTACAAGCGATGATTTAAATCATGCAGTACTTATTGTTGGTTGGGATGATAATAAACCTACTGCTGCTGGTACAGGTGCATGGATAGTGAAAAATAGTTGGGGTAGTTCGTGGGCTGAAAATGGTTTTTTCTATATCTCTTATAATGATACACGTGTGCTTACTGACGCTACTTATTATCCTGCTAGAGTAAATTACCGTAACGATGTAAAAGTTAACGGTTACGATCATTTAGGAATGACTACATCAATAGGTTTTGGGTCAAGTACAGCTTATGGGTTGGTAAGGTTTGTACCAACTACAAATGAAAAAATAACGAAAATTGGTACATGGGTTACAGGCAGTAACGCTAAGATAACTATTGATGTTTATAATTCATTTTCTGGCTCAAGTTTAACTTCTTTAATGGGGTCTATACCTCAAAAAACATGTGCATTACCAGGATATTATACGTTTGATTTACCAACACCAATAAATGTTACGGCCGGAAATGATTATTACATTCGTGTAAAATACCAAACTCCAGGTAATAATTTTCCACTCCCAATCGAATCAAAAATATCAGGATATAGTAATAGCGCATCGTTTGAAACAGGTAAGTGTTGGACCGCTTATAATGCCAGTTCATGGACTCCAATAGGAAATGGAACAACTGAAAAATATGATTTATGTATCAAAGCCTATGTTGAAACAATTGCAGCTACCTGTTTACCAATTACAAATGCAACCGTTGCTGCTTCGGCTGCTACATCATGTGTGGGAGGTAGTAATATATTATCAGTAACTACTAATAGTGTTGCAACTAGCTATCAATGGAAAATTAGTACCAATGGTTCTACATGGACAAATGTTACAAATTCAAGTACCTATTCTGGAGCCAATACTGCAACATTAACTATATCAGGTATAACTTCTACTCTCAATAATAAAAAATACCGTTGTGTTGTAGGTAATGCATGCTCTTCTACAAACTCTACGTCACTTACTTTAATAGTTGATGTAACTCCAACGGTTACTACTCAACCTCTAAATAAATCAATTGTTACAGGAACTAGCACATCATTTACATTTTCATCTACAGGCACAAATAAAACCTATCAATGGCAAATGAGTACGAATGGTGGAACTTCGTGGACTAATGTTACCAATAATACCATCTACTCAAATGTTACAGGGGTTACGCTTTCTGTTTCTGGTGCGACAATGGCTTTAAATAACAGACGTTTCCGTTGCAAAATTACAAATGCTTGTGGAACGGTATATACAAACGCTGCAAAGCTTACTGTTTCTCCTGTTCAATTACCTGATGATGGAAATAGTAATAATGATAAAATGTTAGTGGAACATTATTTGCCTATAATGGATGAAAATGTTGTTTTATCTACAAATAATGGCATTGAATTAAATTCTGCTCAGTATGAATTGAGAAACAATTATCCAAATCCTTTTGTGAAAAATACACGTATAGCTTACAACATACCAGAAGATGCCTTTGTTACAATAAGTGTTCATAATTTATTGGGCAAACAAGTTGGGTTAATTGTAAACGAAACAAAACTTGCCGGTGATTATGAAGTTGATTTTGATGCAACAGAACTTCCCGCAGGTCATTATACATATACCATGCAAGCCATTGGTAAATCAAGCACGTATGCCCAAACCAAAACAATGGTATTGATTAAAGAATAGCTTTTAGTATAAATTATACCTTACCCCAACAAAGTAACGTCTTCCCTGAATAGGAGCATAGTTGTATGATGGATCGAAGGTATAGTTGTTTGGATTGTTGTCGTTTATATGTTTATCAAAGGGGTCGAAAGGGCGTAGTATTGGGTTTTGGGGTACAAAATCAAATATGTTTTTAACGCCTAGGTATATCTCTAACCCTTTTTTGAATTTTTGTGTTACCTGTAAATTTTGAAGTGTAAACCATGGCGATTTTTCTGACCTAAAATCGTTGGGTACAACAGGCAAATACATTGGGCTTTTTACATTGCCTGTATAATCAATACTTAGGTTGTTTTTAAAAGTGTAGGATAACGAAAAATTGCCCGAAAATTCGGGAGCATGCAATTGTGGTGTATGAACATAATTATTTAGGCTATCCTTTACTTTACTAAATACATTCATATACGTTGCACCTACAATTGCTTTAAAACCATTGGTAAGCGAAATATCTACATTGGCTGTAATACCTTTTGATACAGCATAGCCATTCAAATTATCGAAAATAATTTTATTGGGGTCGCTCATAAAATCACCAATAATTTTATTGTTGAACAAGGTATAAAAAGTTCCTACATCTAAACCAATATAAGCTGATGATAAAATAAAAAAGTGTTGGTAATTCAACGTTCCATTCCACGAACGTTCTGGTTTAAGATTATTTTTTATTATTACTTCTCTTGCTCCTGTTAGTGCTGCATGATCTTCGGTAAACAAGTTTACTATTCGGTAACCGTTGCCTGTGCTTATTCTTAAAATATTATTATCGTTGAGTGTATATTTGAATGCAAGGCGTGGCGATAAAATGCTACCATGGTCGGTATTATAATCGTAACGCAAACCTGCTAGTGTATTTAGCTTTTTTTGTTTAATATTAGTTTGTATAAAAATGCCTGGTAAATAGCTGTTTTGAGGCACATTTTTAGCGTTTATACTATCGGCACTTTGTGTACCAGGTGTATTGTCGTCATAAAACGTATAACGAAACGGTGTACCAATTAATAAATCTACATTTTTATGTATGCTCTTATTCCAATAAAATTGAGCAAAAGCAATGTTTTGAGTTGCAAGATATTTAGTAGTACCATAATATGAATTTTGATGATGATTGTTTAATGAGTATTGAAAATAAACCGGTTCTTTAACCGGTAATTGGTACATTCCTATTAGCTCATATCTATTGGTGTATATCGATTCGCCATACACACTATCCGTGCCTCTAAATTTATTTTCATACTGCGTTTCTCCGCCCCAGCGGTCTTCATATACAAAGCGTGCAGCTATGCTGGCCACTTTATGATCTGCTCTATCAAAGCTCCATTTATTAAATACCGAAATTCGATGTTGAAGTGTAATGTCGGTAAAATTATCACTGTTTTTATCCAGAATATTTTGAAAATTAAAATAACTAATGCCTAAAAGCGAGCTTACTTTTTTAAATTTATTTTTTATTCCTAAGTCAACACTGTATTCCTCATTGGTTGTTGCCATAATGTCAATATTGAGTTTTGCCGCATCATTCGGATTTTTTGTGATAACATTAATTAGTCCGCCAACAGCTTCCGAACCGTATAAGGTACTGGCAGGGCCTTTTACAACTTCAATTCTGTTTACTAAACTATTTGGTATTCCACTTAAACCATACACTGTAGAAAGTGAACTAACAATGGGCATTCCATCAATTGTAATCATGGTGTAAGGGCCTTCCATACCATTTATATGTATATCGCCAGTGTTGCAAACGTTGCAGTTTAATTGAGGTTGTACTCCATTTACCATTTGCATGGATTCGAACAAATTAGGAGTAGGGTTTTTTAAAAATAATTTAGGTGTAAGTATTTCAATGGGTATAGGCGATTCTGATTTACTCATTTCTTTCATTGTTGCAGTTACAACAACTTCGTTTAATATGTTATCAATAGCTATTAATTCGTGATTGATAGTAATAGGAGAGGAGCTATCTATTATGATGTTTTTTCTGAAACGCTTATAACCAACTATATTTATTTGAAATTCATACGTTCCTGTTGGAATATTTTGTAGAATAAATGCTCCATTGGCATTGGTGCTTGTGCCCAATGAAGTACCCGTTAAACCTACATTTGCAAATTCAATAGGTTTATTATTATAAGTAACAGTGCCTTTAATTGTGCCATTTTGAGCCATCAAAGAACTGTTTACAATAATAAAAAAAATAAAAAGTACAGTTGTTTTCATATAATCAGTTGATGCAAAGTTATATAAAATTTAGACTAGTCTAAAAAATATTTTTATAATTTGTAAAATATTTGTATTTTTGGTCTAAAATTATTTTTATGCAATCGTTTACAGAAGAAAATTATTTAAAAGCTATTTATAAGCTTATTGAGCAGGAAGCCGATGTGGTTACAACCAATGCAATAGCAGAAGAAATGGAAACCAAGGCTGCTTCGGTAACCGATATGCTAAAAAAATTGGCCGACAAAAAGCTAATTAACTATCAAAAATATCAAGGGGTATCGCTAACAAATAAAGGCGAAAAAATTGCTTTGATGATTATTCGTAAACATCGCCTATGGGAAATGTTTTTGGTTGAAAAGCTTGATTTTAAGTGGGACGAAGTGCATGATGTTGCAGAGCAATTAGAGCACATCAATTCCGATAAACTGGTAGAACAGTTGGATAAATTTTTGTGTTACCCTAAAGTAGATCCACATGGCGACCCTATACCTGATGCTAAAGGTAAGTTGGTTACTTCAAAATCAAGCGCACTATCAAAATATAAAAAAGGTGATGTTTGTATCATGACGGGTGTTATCGACCATTCATCGGCATTTTTGCAATACCTCGATAATATTGGTTTTTCGTTGGGCTGTGAATTGAAAATAAAAGAAGTTGTTGAATTTGATAAGTCGCTGCGAATTGTTGTGAATAAAGACAATACCATTTTTATAAGCAACGAAGTAGCAAAAAACATTTTAGTAAAAACTAAGTAATGAAATCTGAACTAAATAAATCACTTCAAGAAGTTCACGAAAGTGTAAATACATCCAATAAAGTTGGGTTTTGGAAAAAGCTGTTTGCATTCATAGGCCCTGCTTACTTGGTAAGTGTTGGTTATATGGATCCCGGCAATTGGGCTACCGATATTGCAGGTGGTAGCCAGTTTGGCTATAAATTATTGTGGGTGCTACTAATGAGCAATTTAATGGCTTTGCTGTTGCAATCGTTGAGTGCTCGGTTGGGGCTTGTACGAGGTTTGGATTTAGCACAAGCATCGCGAGTAACTTATCATCCTGCAATAAATTTTTTCAATTGGCTGTTGGCCGAAATAGCAATTGCTGCCTGCGATTTGGCCGAAGTTATTGGTATGGCTATTGGTTTACAATTGTTATTTGATATTCCCTTATTAGCAGGTGTTGGTATTACCGTTGGCGATACGCTGTTGTTGTTGGTATTGCAAAAATATGGCATCCGAAAAATGGAAGCATTTATTTTAGTGTTGATTGCAACAATTGGTTTTGCGTTTATTGCCGAACTTATATTTGCTAAGCCCAATGGTGTTGAATTGGTAAAAGGTTTTGTGCCTTCAATTCCTAATAATGATGCCTTATACATTGCTATTGGTATAATTGGAGCTACAGTTATGCCGCATAATTTATATTTACATTCATCATTAGTACAAACCCGAAAAATTGATAAATCAACAAAAGGCATTTGGGAAGCTATTAAATTTAATTTTATTGACACTGTAATAGCACTGAATTTAGCATTGTTTGTAAATGCAGCTATTTTGATACTTGCTGCGGCAGCATTTTTCAATTCGGGCATTACCGATGTTTCTGAAATACAAGATGCACACAGGCTATTGGATAATGTACTCGGAAACAAACTAGCACCTGCATTGTTTGCAATAGCGCTAATTGCTGCTGGGCAAAGCTCTACACTTACAGGCACTTTGTCAGGACAAATTGTAATGGAAGGCTATTTAAATTTGCGTATTCAGCCATGGTTGCGAAGATTAATTACCCGCTTAATAGCCATTGTGCCCGCTTTTATAACCATTTATTATTTTGGCGAAAGTGCTACAGGGCAGTTGCTTATTCTTAGTCAAGTGGTGTTGAGTATGCAATTGGGCTTTGCAATAATTCCATTAATTCATCTCACAAGCGATAAAGAAAAAATGGGAGAATTTGTAAACAAATTGTGGGTGAAAATAGCTGCGTGGCTCATTGCAACAATAATAGTAGTGCTCAATGCCAAACTTGTAATTGAAACGGTTGCTGGTTGGATTCAAGCATCAGATAGCCCTACACTGCTTTATTTTACTGTTGTTCCGTTGGTAATTGGTGCAGGTGTTTTACTTTTGTACATTACATTTATTCCAATTGTACGCAAGCAAAATGAACTTCACAATCAAGTACCTGATGGGCTTGTAGCCGAATTGAATTTAGTAACCAATATTACGTACAAAAAAATTGCCATTACTGTTGATTTTAGTGCCAGCGATAACAATGCTATTGGTAGTGCATTTGCACAGGGAGGCATAAATGCCGAATACATTTTAATACATATTGTTGAAACCGCAGGCGCACGTATGATGAACAACGAAATACGCGATTTGGAAACATTAACAGATAAAATAAACCTTCAAAAGTATAAAGATGAGCTTACACAAAAAGGTTATAAAATTGAAACAAAGCTAGGTTTTGGCAACCCTAAAAAAAGCATACCTGAAATAGCAAATTCGCTTGATTGCGATTTGTTGGTAATGGGTGCACATGGGCACAATACGCTGAAAGATATTATTTTGGGTACTACAGTTGATGCCGTACGACACAGCGTAAAAGTGCCTGTGTTGATTGTGAAAAAGTAGCTGCATTTATTTAGGGTTGAAATTTAAAATCTACATAAAATAAACTGTATAAATAGTTATAAATGTATATTAAAAATGCGAATAAATATTTTGCTGTAATTAATTTATTATTAATTATTTAGAGCGAATTAATTTTGACATGAAAATAGTGTTAACTTCGTATATTAATAAGTTATGGGCAAGGCAATTAAAAAAAGAAAAAGAACGGACGAGAACTTTCCGTTCGACAATTATAATTTTTGCAAATCTAATTTTCTAATTTTTTTACAGCGTATCTAGAGACTGTTGTGTTTTTAGAATGGGCAGAATAAAACAACAAAAAGGATGAGTATAATCGGAAAAATTTTAGGAATTTTAGCAGCAATAATAATGCTACTGGGATTAATACCATTGTTAGGTTGGTTAAATTGGTTATCAATACCCATTGCAATAATAGGTCTTATATTCAGTGCAATCGGCAAAGAAAATAATAGTGGATTGAAAATTAACGGTATAGTAATATTATTTGGTATTCTTAGACTAATATTTGGAGGTGGAATAATTTAATTACATATGAAATCAATTGAAGAGAAAATTTGGGACTCAATTACAAATAGTGCAAAAGGAAAATTCGATTATGTATCTTTTAAAGAAAATTTTTCCTTTGACCCCGATATTATTATATTCAAAATTATCATGGGCTTTTCGGTTAAGACGAAAAAGGAAATTCTTATTTTACAATTACACAATGAATTGTTATTGACAGGGATTGTTTGGGATAAAAAGGAAATAGCAAAATTTGTGGAGGACAAAGAAAATTTATTTAAAATTGAAATATTTGCTTCTCAAGTGGCTAGCAACCTGTTAAATGAAGGCAACGACCCGATTTCTGTTTTCAATTCAATTTCGCAACTTCTAAACTAAAAAATTTATATGAAAAAAATAGCATATATTGTCACTCTAATATTTTTACTTGGCTGTAAAAAAGACAATACAATAAAAATAGGGGAATATTTATTTGAAACACCTAATTGGTGGGCTGATATAGAAGTTCCCATTCCAGAATCAATAAAGTCAGAAGATGAAGCAGCAAAGTATATTGAGGTAAAATATGGTGCTAAAGATGGCACTAAAGATACTTGGAAATATGCTCTCAAAGGTTGGGCTATATTTTGCCAAAGAAACAATTTCTTGCCAATATATATTGGACATTGCTTTGTGAAAGGCGGGGAATTGGAAAACGCTGCGAAAATTTATACGGATTTGTATTTTCTAGCCAACACCGACAAGAAAAATGAAAGTTGGTTTAAATGTTATTTAGCTTATAGTGCAGGTGAAATATATAAAGAATTGAAGGACTTGAGTAGTGCTAAAAAATGGTATTCCTATTCTGCAGAAGTAAAATATAGTAACTCAGATGAGAATCCAATTAAATATTATTCAAATCTATCGAGAGATAAACTCAACGAACTAACTAATAGTACAACACATTAATTTATTAATTCAATACCAAACACTATGTATGTTCTTAGACCTGTCCTGTGTGTAATAAGACTGTTTAGTGTTTCGACCCCCTGTAAGCGGTAAGATGTAAAAAAAAAGTAGGCTCTAAGCTGTCGGGTGGGCAAAAAGTGCGTAAGGGCTTAGTAACAAAAATAACAGATAAGCTCTGCTTATCAACACACAGTGCATGAAACAGCGGACCCCAGCTAGTTAACATTTCAAAAAATACAAGTGTGTTTGATAATCTCACCTTTGTGGGTGTTAAGCATTTATAAATAGTACGCCCTAAGCCAATATTATTAAGTTAAGTAAATTCAGTAATGAAGCCCTTTCACAGTCTTCGACAAGCTCTGACTGACTGCGCCCGCTCATATTGAGCCTGTTGAAATATACGCATTTGCATTGTTAAATTAATAACATTGGATATATCAACATCGTGTAATTTATTTGTTTTTAATATTTGTATCTTTGCTTCTGATTATGAGCACCGAAAACACAATAAACATAAAAAACAAGCGAGCTTCTTTTGAATTTGCATTCATTGATAAGTACATTGCTGGCATTCAGCTTACAGGTACCGAAATAAAATCGGTGAGGGAAGGCAAAGTAAATATCAACGATGGCTTTTGTGTTTTTATTAATGAGGAATTATATATCCGTAATATGCACATTGCACATTATTTTAATGGAACATACAATAATGTGGAAGAAAAGCGCGACCGTAAATTATTACTCACCAAACATGAACTAAATAAACTAGGTGGTAAACTAAAAGATAAAGGCTTAACCATTGTTCCGTTGCGGATGTTTATTAGCGATAAAGGCTATGCAAAGCTAGAAATAGCCTTGGCAAAAGGTAAAAATACCGTTGATAAGCGAGAAGATATCAAAAAACGAGATACAGAAAGAGAGTTAGCACGGTTTAGAAAGTAATTAGTATCTGTTTAAATTTTATTCGATTTATTTACTAATAACCCCTACGCTCATTTCTCGATAAACTCGAAAAGACCTTGCGCGCTGTCATTTCGAGCCTGTCGAGAAAGTGGGGAGCGTTATAATATTTTTTACAAATAAAATTTAAACAGTTTCTAGTCCCTTATTTTCAGTAGTACATTGCCAGTTTTTTGCCCACTTTCTACGTATTTATACGCTTCAACAATATTGTCTAACAAATAACTACGGTCAATAACAGGCTTTAAATCGCCCTTTTCCACAAGCTCTTTCAAAAAAACAACATCGTTTTTATTGATTGTTGGAATTGGGAACAATACTTTTTTGCCTTTAAATAAAGGTGTGAAAAGTGCTAAAAAAATATTTACACCATTTTTTCCTAATTCGGTAGAAATGTAAATACCCTTATTTTTAAGGATGGGTTTACATTTTTTGAATGAAGTTTTTCCAACAGCATCAAATACAAAATCATATCTGATTTCAGTGTTGGTATAATCTTCTTTTGTATAATCAATAACTATATCTGCTTTTAACGATTTTACAAGTTCAATGCTTTTTGTATTGCAAACAGCTGTAACATTTGCTCCTAGGTACTTTAATAACTGAACCGCTGCCGAACCAATTGCACCCGTAGCTCCATAAACTAATACGTTTTGTCCTGCTTCTACGTTGCAGGCTCTTATGTTGCAAAGTGCATAATGCGCACCTTCGGTGATGGCGGCCGCTACATCAAATCCAATATTGTTGGGTATTGTAGTTATGGCTGCTGTTTCGCTAATTGTTAGATACTCGGCATGACCTCCAAATGTTTTGTCGTTAAATCCAAACACCTTATCGCCTTTTTGAAATAAAGTTACAGACGCTCCAATTGCCTCTATTTCACCAGCAAATTCACACCCCAATATTTTATTATTCGGTTTTAGTAAACCGCTCCAAAATCTCGAAATAAAATATTCCGCACTGCGAAATCCACAATCAGTTCTATTTACAGTTGAAGTGTGTACTTTAATTAATACTTCGTTATCTTTAGGAATAGGTTTATCGATACTAACGATGCTACATACTTCTGGCGGACCGTATGCTGTGTATATGGATGCTTTCATTGTGTTTTTTTGATAATTAAATATAGTTTTTTTAATCATTCAAATTACATTTATCAGCCTTTTTTGTTAATTTTGGGCATAAGTAATAATACTATATTCATGTTACAGCAGTTAATTGTATATATACTATTAATAGGCGCTTTGGCTTATGTTGTTTATTATATTTACAGTTCTGTCAAAAAAAAACAAGCATGTGGCAAGTGTGCTTTAATGGATGCTGCTCAAAGCAAAAAAATAGTTCAAAAAAATAATCTTTAAACTCAATAATTAAAAAAAATGAAAAGAATAGGCTTGATAATTACACTAAGTTTATTATTTGTGCTAAACGGATATTCAAACAGTCCGTTACAACTAATTTCTACACACACGGTTTTAGGTAAAGAAAAGAAACCCAAATTAGAAAAAGGTTTGTATGCCGAAATAGAAACAAGCAAAGGCAAAATTCTATTAAAGTTAGAAATGGAAAAAACGCCTTTAACAGTTGCAAACTTTGTTGGTTTGGCTGAGGGTAAAATAAAAAATTCAGCAAAGGCAGACGGTACGCCATTTTACGATGGTTTGAAATTTCATAGAGTTATTGCCAACTTTATGATTCAGGGTGGCGATCCACAAGGTACAGGTATGGGCGGACCAGGATATGCTTTTAAAGATGAATGTTTTGAAGATATGAAATTTACAGGTCCTGGAATTTTAGCCATGGCCAATGCTGGCCCTAAAACCAATGGTAGTCAGTTTTTTATTACGCATGTAGCTACTCCATGGTTGAATATGAAACATACCATTTTTGGTCATGTTATAGAAGGACAAGATGTTGTAAACACCATTCAACAAGGCGATAGCATTGTACGTGTCAAAATCATTCGCAAAGGTAAAGTGGCTAAAAAGTTTAAAGCGGATAAAGTATTTGCTGAGCTTAATAAATAGGCTTTTCTAAGTATTTTAATTTTTAAAAATGCATTCCAATTTTGGGATGCATTTTTTCTTTGTGCTCCATTTGGTCGTATTCTCTGATGAGCAGTATATACAAAAACACACCAATTAAATACATTGCAGCAGTAATCCAAAAAATGTTAACGTATTCCACTTCCATGTGTCGTAAAATACCAAACCCAATCGCACTAAAATAATACGCCCCCGACCATACAGCCGATATCAGGCCGCTTACCATCTCTCGATTACGCTCGCCAACATATTTCATTGTTATTTCAGTTGTCATAGGTACAGCTAAGCTCATGAGCGGTTGGCGTATGATATAAAACAAAGCGGCTATAATTGCCGAAATAAAAAACACATTGTAGTATTGAGTAGTAGCCATTATTAGCATAGCTACAATAGCCAGTAGTTGTGTGTAGGGTACAGCCTTTGAATAGCCAAATTTTTCCTTTATAGAAGGCACATACATTGCACTCAAAGTAACTAAAATTGCTGTAAAAAAATTCATTGCCGAAAAGGTTGCAGTACTCATGTTGTGCACACTCGAAAAAAACAAACTTATAAAAGGTATTGTAAAACCAGCCCCAATAGCAAGCATTGTGGTAGGTACCAGTGCTTTTATTATAATTTTCCAGTCGTAGTCTTTTAAATTCACGCTTTTTTCAGTTTGTACAGGTATATGTTCTTTTTTATTAATTTTTGAAATGAAATATACAGTCGAAAAACTTCCTAAAGTGATGATATACAATATTGTACACTCATTAAAAATACTAGAGTTGATGCCATTTAAAAGTGCAATAATAAAACCACTTACAATATTGGCAATACTCCACGTAGCATAATTGAGTGATATGGTAAGTGTAAGTTGTTCTTTGCTGGCATTGCGCATAATGTAGGGCAATACAGGTATTTGAATAAAAGTATAGGCAGTGCCCCAAAGTAAATGCGAAGCAACTATTAAGGATGTAACTTTGTATTGAACCCCAATTAAAATAAGCAAAGCAAACAACGGAACACCCAATGCCGCAATATAAAATAATGGCAATATGCGCCTGCCTTTAATATAAATAGCCATCAATAAGGCAAGGGCAAGCATACCAAGGTAGCGGTATGATGTATAGTGAGCATAAGTGGCATCGCTATACCCTTCGGCCTTCATGTACAAGGGCAAAATAGAAATAAACGATACATTGATAAGCTGCACAAAAAATGCTACAGTTATTACATGCAACATCGACTTATCAATTTTTTTATATTCCCTTATTATTGATAGCATAATAGACGTGCACAAAAGTAATAGAAAGGATTGAAATTTAATTTTTTTCTAAAAATTAAGTGCATTCGCTTTTGTTTATGAATTGGGGGCAGTTTAGTGGATAAATAATGGAGTTTTTAAAGATGTGTTTGACTGAATTTGGTCGACCTATTTATTTTTATTCGATCAATGTAACATTACCAACTTTTTCAAATACCTTCCCGTTACTCAATCGAACATATGCTTTCCAAACATATACATCTTGTTGGCATTGTTTGTCTCTATAATATCCATCCCATCCCTTTTTTACATCACTGCTTTCAAAAATTAGTTCACCCCAACGGTTAAAAATTTGTAATTCGTATTCAATTACTCCGGATGTATATGGAAAGAACACATTGTTACTATAATCATTTATGTCGTAATTACCTCCTGATGGACCGTCTGGATTTGGAGTAAATGCAGTTGGAAAGATGACGTCTGCATCAGTTGTTAATTCAGCTGTCGCTGTGTCCGCACATCCATATTGGTTCATTGTGATTAACTGCACGTTAAATGTGCCTATCGTTGAATAGTTGTAAGTTGGGTTATAATTTGAACTAGTTGTGCCATCACCAAAATTCCATAAATATGAATCAGCGCCTGTAGATAAATTCGTTAGTATTAGGCTTTCATTTGGCAAATTTAAATAAGTATCATTCATCGAAAATGCTGCCATTGGCGTTGGATTTGCCGTAATAATAAAAGGTGAAGTTGAGTTAGATGCTGTGCAACCTGCTCCAGTACTTATTGTTAATGTGATAATGTAATTTCCTGAGTTTGAATAACTATATATTGGATCTTGTTCGGTAGATTGATTGCCATCACCAAAATCCCAAAGCCAATTTGTGATGGGGTCGTTTGAATTTCCAGAAAATGAATTGTCGTCAAACAGTACGTTTGATAACGAGCAAATTTCTGTTGGCAACAAAGATAAGTCAATTGATGGAGGTGGATTGAACAGTATGTCAACCGTATCGTTTACGCTGCTACCACAAGCATTTGTTGCTGTTACAATATAAGTTGTTGGTTGATTTGGTGTAACTAAAAACCCGCCAGAACCCGATCCCAAATTATTGTTCCACTGATAATTTAGCGGTCCTGTAGTTCCAACTGAACTAACTGATATATAGGTGCTTTGTCCAGGACAAATCGGACTTGTGCCGGTTGCAATTATATTTGAAGTAGTCAAATCATATACGGTAATATTTATTGTGTCTGAGTTGCCTGGGCAACCATTTTGATCGTATGCAACAACTGTATAGGTCGTATTCACATTTGGTGAAATTGTTAAGCTTCCTCCGGTTACGGCTGCTGTTGGTTGCCAAGCATATGTATAGCCACTAGCTCCCCCAAAGGCCGTTGCGCTAATTGTTGCCGTTTGTCCAAGGCATAGGGTGTCCATTGCACTTGGCACGGTAACTACATTGGTAGGAGCTGTTAAATATACGAGAGTGCTTGTTGTGCATCCGTTACTATCCATTACAGTTACTGTATAAGTGCCAGCATATATATTGAACGCGGTGCTGTTTATTTCATTTTCAGCTGGTGCCGACCAAGCATAACTATACGGTGGGTGTCCGCCAGATGCCATTACAGATGCAACACCGGTTGTTGTTGGGCATATTGGATTAATTATTGAATCTACCGTTAAATTCAACATCGGTGGTTGATCAACAATTACTGAAATTGATTTAGAACAGTTTTTCTGATCGCTTATAGTAAGGGAGTAGGTCCCAGCGGAAAGATTTGATGCGATTGTAGTAGTTTCGCCAATTGGACTCCAAAGATAGCTGTACGGTGCTGTACCACCAATAACAGAAACAGCAATTTCTCCATTGTTACTGGTATTGCACAGTACATCTGTTACATCTACACCTGAAATATCAACAGCTTCCGGTTCATCTATTATCGCAGTGTCAGTTGCAAAACATCCTAATGCGTCAGTTACGGAAACCACATAGGTCCCCGTATCTAATGAAGTTGCAGTGCTATCAAATCCACCATAGGGTTGCCATGCAATATTAAATGGCGGAGTTCCATTTGCAATGAAAACAGAAGCTTGTCCATCATTTCCACCATAACACGAAACATTTATGAGATTAGTTGCAGTGGCAATGGGTGAAGGAGTATACGTTACATTTGTTGAAAGAGATAAGCTACAATTAGCAGAATCAGTTATTATTACTGAATAACTACCGGCATTCAGTCCAGTAATGTATGATGTTGTTGCCGCTGATTGTTGCCAAAGATAAGTGTACGGAGCACTTCCACCAGATATTTGTGTCGAAATAGAACCGTTTGCTTGATTGCACGATGGATTAATTGTACTGAGCACACCTGTCATTGGGATTGGCTCAATAACGTATTCATTTACAATAGTTTCACAGCCATTTGAGTCAATGATATTTATCATATAATGTCCAGGAGATAAATTAACTGCGGTGTCGTTGGTCGACACAGATGGAGTCCAAACGTAGTTGTAACCGGGGGTACCTCCGGACGAACTTATAGTAATTGTACCATTGTTTTGTCCATTACATGTTACTGGTTCAGAAGCGCTAGTCGCGCTCAATACTTGAATTGGTTCGTTAATAGTAACGTTGCTTGTTGTAACACATCCATTTTCATCCGTAATCGAAACGAAATAATTACCAACTACTAGGTTACTAGCTGTAGGACCATTTCCACCAATCGGTTGCCAGTTATAGTAATAATTTTGAGTGCCTCCCGAAACTGATACAGTTGCACTACCGCTGCTTTCCGAAAAACATGAAACATGTGTGATTGAAGAAATTGTTGCATTTAATACCAGCGGTTCTGATAATACAAACGTGTCGGACTTACTACATCCGTTTGCATCCGTTACTTGCAGGGTATAAGTATTTGAGCCTAGATTTGAAATCGAAGAATTGGTCATATTGCTTGG
Source organism: Bacteroidia bacterium (assembly GCA_049651825.1). Taxonomy (GTDB): domain Bacteria; phylum Bacteroidota; class Bacteroidia; order 2-12-FULL-35-15; family 2-12-FULL-35-15; genus 2-12-FULL-35-15. Next base: position 1,827 of record JBASCV010000353.1, on the reverse strand, counting down.
ACTCCAAACATAATTGTAGGGCGATGTCCCTCCACTTACAATTGACGCGATTGAACCATCGTTATTTCCTGAACATGTTACTTGAGAAATTAAGGTATCAATAAAAATCGGTGGAGGTTGAGATATATTATTGCTAACAACAGGTGTAGATGAGCAATTATTAGCATCAGTGACGGTAACCGTATAATTACCTGTAGCTAATCCCGTAGCTGTGGCATTGGTATTACCTCCGGGCTGCCATAGGTAGGAATAGGGAGGTTGCCCACCATTAACTGCAACTGTTGCGGTTCCGTTATTACTTCCAAAACAAGTAAGGTTTGTAACCGAAGTAATGGTAGCAGTTGGACTCGCAATGTTTTGAACTGTAATGGTATCTGTTACCATACAGCCATTATTGTCAGTGACGTTGATCGTATATAGTCCAGTAATTAAAGAATTTGCGGCACTATTCGTACCTCCGGTAGGCAACCAAAGGTAGTTATATCCCGGTGTGCCACCAGCAGCAACAATATTCGCTTGTCCATTTGGATTACCACAGGTTGCATTAATAGAATTTAAAATTGTTGTAATAGCTGTCGGTTGACCAATATAAACAGAGTCTATCGATGTACATCCTTTTGCATCCACAACCGTAACAGTGTATGTTCCCGCAGTAACCTGTGCAATGCTTGGTCCACTAATATTACCTGGCATCCATGAATAACTGTAGGGTGGATTTCCTCCAGTAGCGTTGGCTGTGGCACTTCCATTGTTGCCATTAAAACAAGTAGTTGGCACAGCAATAGTTGAAACTGCCAGGTTTGAAGTTGGTTGGGAAACAGTAAATGAATCTAATTCGACACAGCTGTTCAAGTCTGTTACTTGCAAAGTATAATTGCCAGTAGCAAGATTCGATATGTTATTAATTGTAGATGCACCAGGTGTCCATAAATAACTATAGCCAGGAGTGCCGCCATTGATGGTGGCAGTAATTGATCCATTATTATTTCCAAAACAACTAACATCAAGTATTGTTGGATTTATAAAGATTGGTGGTGGTTGCGAAATACTTGGGCTTACAACAGGTGTTGATGTGCAATTATTAGCATCGGTAATTGTTATAGTATAGTTACCTGCGCTTAATCCAGTGGCAGTGACATTTGTATTACCGCCTGGTAGCCAAATATAAGAATAGGGTGGTTGTCCGCCATTTGCAGCTACTGTTGCAGTTCCGTTATTACTTCCAAAACATGTAAGGTTGGTAACCGAAGTAATGCTTGCAGTTGGATTCGAACTATTTTGAACAGTAATAGTATCTGATACTACACATCCATTGTTGTCCGTAATTTTAATCGTGTAAAGTCCCGCCATTAAAGAGGTAGCTGTGCTATTTGTACCTCCTGCTGGTAACCAAAGATAATTATATCCCGGTGTTCCTCCGTTTGCTATAACAGTGGCTTGCCCATTAGGGTTACTGCATGTCGCATTAATGGAATTTAGTGACGTTGTAATAATTGTAGGTTGGATAATTGTAATAGAATCAACTGTTGTACATCCATTAGCATCAACAACTGTAACTGTATATGTTCCCGCAGTTATTTGTGCAATAGTTGGTCCACTTACATTGCCTGGCATCCAAGAATAGCTGTATGGTGGATTGCCTCCTATCGCATTAGCTGTAGCACTTCCATCGCTACCATTAAAACAACTCGTTGGGGTCGTGCTAAGATTTACTGTAATTGAACTCGCTTCGTTTATTGGCACAAGTTCAGTTTTAATACAATCATTCGCATCTTTAACTTGTATTGTGTAAGTGTTTGCTAACAATCCACTAATTGATGAATTTGT
>JBASCV010000352.1:0-8441 GCA_049651825.1 Bacteroidia bacterium | reverse complement strand
CTACAGTACCTACCGTTAATTTTGAAGCTTTAACGATGGTTAATTTTTTATCAGAAATGATGTATAAATTATTGTTTGCACCGGCATATTCAAGCGCACCCGTTTTTCTGTTTAAATTGCACAAGGCCATATCCATACCATCTCTTAAATTACTCCCTTCATCTTGGTGCAACACTTTTTTTATGGTATTATTCATTGAATCCATGATATCGGCAGGCTTACGAATTTTTAATTCATTAATGCTCTTGTTAATGGCATTATGCCCAATAATGCTTAGCAATGCGCCTGGTATGCCATGCCCTGTGCAATCAATAGCTGCAATAAAAACATCATCATCTAAATCCGAAATCCAATAAAAATCGCCACTTACAATATCTTTAGGCTGATACAGAATAAAATGTTCGGGCATTATTGCATTTACTTGTTCAATAGGTGGTAATATTGCATTTTGTAAACGTCTCGCATAGTTGATACTATCTGTAATGTCTTTATTTTTTTCTTCAATAATTTGTTTCTGTTTTTGTAGTTTATGTGTAGTTTTTCTATTAAAAACATATAGCTTAAACAATACAATGGCTAAAGCCACTATTAATCCGGTAATAGCAAAAAATGTATTTCTATGTGAGCTTTTATAACAAACAATAGACTCATCTCCACTACCTGAAAATATAGGTGAATGAACGTGTGGCAAATTTTTAAGCGTGTCTTGTAAGGTTTGAGCATCAATACTCAATACAAAAATTATACTAAGTATAAGAAAGAATATTTTTTTCATCGGCCAATTTATTGAGCAAACAATTTTAAAGTAAATATATACCAATTAAGCTTTTCAGCAATACTATTTTATTCACAACAGCACGTTTATAAGATTTCATTTTATCACATATAAGCGATTTTCTTATCTGTATTTTTACTTAGCAATAACTATACATCACACTATTGCATTTAATACATTATTAATAGTTTATATAAACTGATTTGTGCAGCATTACTAATGACAGAGCAAAAGAAAAATTTAAAAAATACACTACGCGATAACAAAACAGAAAAAACGGGTAAAACCAAAGCTAGTGCAACCGACACAAAAGAAGCAGGGGGCACAGGCAAGGTTTCGGCTTTTTTTGAAAAAATTGGTAGCATTTTCGCATTTACGCAAAATCAACGCTTTCAAAAAATTTTCGGATTATCATTATTATTGTTTTCTGTTTACTTATTAATAGCCTTTACATCTTACTGTGTTACATGGCAAAATGATCAAGCCAAAGTAATGGGCAACTTATTTGCGCCTGATATCAAAGTAGAAAATTGGTTGGGTAAATTTGGTGCGCTATTGTCGCACATATTTTTATACAAATGGTTTGGCGTATCATCCTACCTCATTGCCTTTTTAGGATTTATTACAGGCTTACGCATTACATTTAATATTGGTTTTGATTTTTTTAGAAGAGCATATAGCTACTCTTTTTTTTTCTTAGTGTTTTTATCCATCGCACTCGGATATATTTTTACTGATGAAAAACTATTGTTTTTAGGTGGTGCGTATGGTTACACCATGAGCAACAAATTAAACAATTATTTAGGCTATTTAGGCACAGGTTTACTTTTAATTTTTTCGTTTGTTGTTTTTCTTGTAGTAGCATTTAATGTTTCGTTTGATTTAAGTAAAAAACAACAAGATACTACCCCACCTGAACCCGAAATAGAGCCAGAGCCACAGCCCGAAAAAAAAACAGCAGCAAACACCTTTAAAGATGAACCGATTGAAGATGAAGCCCCGCTAATAAAACCCACAGCAGTGTTTCTTGATGAAGAACCTATTGTTGATACAAAAAATGATATTGATGATTTTGAAACCGTTGTACCCAAAGAAGAGATTGTTTTAACTACTGATGATAATGATGTGCAGTTTACTGTAAGTGTTGAAAATCCTAAAGAAGAAGAACTAAGCCCCGAACAAATAGGCGAAGCACTTATTGCGCAAGTGGGCGAATACGACCCTACCTTAGATTTATCATCGTATCAGTTCCCTCCTATTGATTTGCTTGAAAATTATGGTGGAGCAAAAGATATTGTTATCAATACCGAAGAGCTAAATGCCAATAAAGATAAAATTCTAAAAACACTTGGCGATTATGGCATAGAAATTCAAAAAATTAAAGCTACCGTTGGTCCTACGGTTACTTTATATGAAATTATTCCAGCGGCTGGCGTGCGTATTTCTAAAATTAAAAATCTTGAAGACGATATTGCACTAAGTCTTTCGGCACTTGGTATACGTATTATTGCACCAATACCCGGTAAAGGAACAATTGGTATTGAAGTACCCAATCAAAATGCCGAAATGGTACCAATGCGAACACTTATATCTGCCGATAAATTTCAAAATACCACAATGGATTTACCTATTGCCTTAGGCAAAACCATTAGCAACGAAACCTTTATTGCCGATTTAGCAAAAATGCCCCATTTGCTTATGGCTGGTGCTACTGGGCAAGGTAAATCGGTAGGTTTAAATGCAGTGCTTGTTTCGCTACTTTACAAAAAACACCCTTCACAAATTAAATTTGTGCTGGTCGACCCTAAAAAAGTGGAGTTAACGCTGTTCAACAAAATTGAACGCCATTTTTTGGCTAAACTACCCGATACTGCTGATGCAATTATAACCGACACTAAAAAAGTGGTTCATACACTCAACTCATTATGTATTGAGATGGATCAGCGTTACGACCTTTTAAAAGAAGCCCAAGTGCGTAATTTAAAAGAGTACAATGCTAAATTTATTGCACGTAAACTAAACCCTAATAACGGACATCGCTTTTTGCCTTACATTGTTTTGGTTGTGGATGAATTTGCCGATTTAATTATGACCGCAGGTAAAGAAGTAGAAACACCAATTGCCCGTTTAGCACAGCTTGCACGCGCCATTGGTATTCACTTAATTATTGCAACACAACGCCCTTCGGTAAATATTATTACGGGTACTATTAAAGCCAATTTCCCGGCACGTATAGCTTTTCGTGTTACTTCAAAAATAGATTCACGCACCATTCTCGATTCGGGTGGTGCCGATCAATTGATTGGTAGAGGCGATATGTTACTTTCTACAGGAAATGATTTAATACGTTTACAGTGTGCATTTGTTGATACACCTGAAGTAGAAAAAATATGTGAATTTATTGGTACGCAACGAGGCTATCCTGATGCATATTTATTGCCCGAATATGTTGATGAAACAGGAGAAGGAAACGGAAAAGAAGATATTGACCCTTCGGAACGTGATGCTTTATTTAATCAGGCGGCCGAAATTGTGGTTGCAACACAGCAAGGCTCTACTTCATTGATACAGAGAAAGTTAAAACTTGGCTACAACCGTGCCGGACGTATTGTTGACCAATTGGAAGCTGCCGGAATTTTAGGTAAATTTGAAGGCTCAAAAGCCCGTGAAGTTTTAATTAAAGATATGTTATCTTTGGAACAGTTTTTGAGTAACAAAGATTAGAACCAAAAATTTAAAACAATGTTTGCAAAAAAAACAACCCTCATTGCGCTACTAACACTAGGATATTTTACTACTGTAATTGCACAAAACGACCCTAAAGCAAAAAAAATTCTGGACGAATTAAGTGTTAAAACAAAATCGTATACCAGTATTAAAGCCGAATTTTCTAAAACACTTGAGAAAAAAGACAAGAGTAAAGAAACTCAAGATGCTAAAATTGAAACTAAAGGCGCTAAATACAAACTTACCATTACTGGCCATGAAATATACAGCGATGGCAAAACCGTATGGGATTACGGAAAAGATGCTAATGAAGTTATTATTAAAGAAGCCGATGCTGAAGGCGATGAAACCATTAGCCCTACTAACATTTTTACAATGTATGAAAAAGGTTATAAATACAAGTTTGACTCAGAAGACGACAAAACACAAACCATTAGCTTGTTTCCTGAAAACCCCGACAAACAAAAGTTTCATACCATTAAGCTAAATATTGATAAGGTAAAAAAACAAATTACAAGTGTTAAAATGCTTATGAAAGATGGTACTTCACAAACATTTACAGTAAAATCATTTGTAGCAAATAGCGAAATACCTGACGCTAATTTTACTTTCAACACCAAATCGCACCCAGGTGTTTCGGTTGAAGATTTGAGATAATATATTTATAAATAATAAAAGAGCCTATTTTAAAATTAAAATAGGCTCTTTTATTATTATACCAACCAACTTATTTTTCATATTCCAATTATGTGAAATGAAAAATTTGTAATTACAATTTCAATACAACACCCTACAATTAGGCAATAGCGCTTGCAAAATTTCGGCATCGTATTTTTTTATCAAATTACCTCTTAAATCAAGTACTTCTAAATTTTTAAGCATACAAATAGCATCCGACACTTGGGTGATGTTATTGCTTTTGAGGGATAGGTATTTTAAACTTTTTAGTTTGTATAACTCGTTGGGGATTTGTTTAATGTTGTTATTATCCACTATTAACTGTTCCAAAGAAGTCATTTGTGTTATGGCGTATGGGATTTGAGTTAAACCGCACATTACAAGGGTTAAATCTTTCATTTTTTTGAGGTTAGCAAACGTGCTTGGAATGGTATCTAACTTGGTATTGTAAATGAGCATTGTTTTTAAGCCCGCTAAATAGCCCATAGATGTAGGAAAACTTAATTTACCAGAGCTATTGTTTTGTATTTCAACACTTTGCAAACGGTTTAAATACGCAATGGAAGCAGGGATAGAATCTAATTTGGTGCTATGCAGGCGCAATTCCATTAAATCAGGAATATCTTTTATTTCGGTAGGTAAACTAATTAAAGGATTGGCTATGGAAGCAAAATAAATGAGGTTTTTAAGTTTATTAAATTCTACGGGTAATTGTGTTAATCCATTACTATTTAACTCTAATGCCTGCATCTCGGTAAGTGTAGCCAATTTAGGCAACAGTTTAGGATCAAGCGTTTGATTTTCAATCTGTAGCTTAAATACTTTGCCTGCATCGGTAATAGCATCTTTCAAATTGGTATATACCATGCCTGGCGGGCCGTATTTATCAAAAGGATCTACATCTTGCTGTGCAAAAACAGCAGATAATGTGCTGATAAAGAATAGGATGAGTAGGTTTTTCATATAACGGTTTGCATTGCGATTTCCGGATTTAAAAGCTGAAAACTTTCTGCCAGTACAGAATTTTATGAGAAGCGAAAAAGTTCATTTAAGCACAAAAATCGCTTTTTGTCCTCCCCCTTTTAATAGCTGTGTGTTCTCTAAGTATTTTATTAAATGTCATTTGGCTTTTCAATAATTGGTTCAATTGTTATTTCTGTCTTGCTTCCGATTAGTCCGTTTCTTAACAAAATATTGATAAGGATAAATATAGGAAATAGTATAATTGATACGCACCCGAATTTGCTTCCAAAATATGTAAAGGGAGGTTGGGCTTTGTCTTTATCAGCATACATTAAAGCTTTATAAAAACTAGCGCCAAGATAGTAGTCAACTGAAATCCAACCGTTATAAATTGGAGTATTAAGTATTTCGTCAATTGTGTTAAGGTTGTCTTGTGTGAAAGTCCCATATTTACTGCTGTCAACTGCACAAGTTTCTCCGCTCCATCCGTTACAGTCGTCACTTGAATATTGACAATCTGCTAAAAGCAAACCAGTCTCCCCAAGTCCGTAGAACCAGATTTTAGTTTTATTGGTCAAACTATTAATAACAATATAGTCTTGGGCAGCTTTATTTTCAATTTCATAATAGTTTTGGTCAGCAAACTTCACAAGGATATAATCTAACCAATTTGATATTTGTTGTCCTTTAAAAACTACTTTGTCCATTTGATTCCATTATCTGTTGGTATCTTGGTAACATTACCACTAACTCCACCGTAGGCACTAAGCTTTGCTTAGTGCCTTTTTAACTGGTAAGCTCGGCTTACCAACACACAGAACTTCAAACACAGCATTATCTGCTTTCATCTAACTTTATTTTATACTGCGTGTTGGCAAGTACAACTTGCCAATCAAAAAATGTCACTAAGCCCTCACACACATTGCATCCCCGACAGCTTAGCGCCTACGGGGGGAAAAGGCATATATACAACTTCGGTGTCCTTGTCGATTTCATCTTCAAATGTCTGCATGTCGAACTCGTCTTCAAGTCTTTGGAAAACTGTTTTTAGAAATTCAATATCTTCCTTTGTGTTCATTGTTATCAAAATAATGTAGGCTAACTTACTTATATGTATGATAAAACTATACAAAACCTACCTATAAATGTTGGCTTTGTGTAGTTTTTGTTGCGCAATATTTTTTATAAATTTAGCCTATTAATTTCATAAATTCTTAAAACGAGTTTATATTTTACAAATAGTTTTAAGCACTTTTTTTACCTCACAAACTCACAACTCCAGCAAGCTGTATTTTTCTTATTATCAATTACTTGCCAGAATATATTTTTAACTTGTTATCAATTCTAACACTTTTTTAGGGTCTTGTCTGTTGTCCCAAAATGCAGTTATAATAAGGTGTTCATCTGTAGTTTTATAGTAAATACTAAAGTAACCCATTGCAGAAACTCTCATATCCGAATACCCCACAGACTTATACGATTCAGGATGTTTAAGTATTGATTTTATTTGTCGAGCAGTTAATTTTATTAATTTTTCGGCATATACAGTTGATTTATTTCTTTTGGTCCAATATTTTAAAATTTCTCGCCTTTGCTTTGCGGCAGTAAAAGTCCAAACTACAGTTCTTTTAGCCATAATAAATCATCTTTATCAAGTTGCTGCTGAGAAATTAATTTACCCTGTTTAATATCCTTATCGCTTAGTTTTAGCATTAACAATTGCTCGTCTGTTAAATCTATTTTGTTTTTTTCGAGCTTACTATTACCAACTAATTCATTGAGGGCTTTTAAATAGTCTATATTGGAGATGGTTAATAGTTTTTCTATCAATCCATTTCGAAGGTTATCAACTTGCGACATATAGTTTGGGATTAGATATAATTTATTAGATACTGTGAATTTACAAAATAGTTGCAATTATTGCAATATTTTTTCAACCAACAACTTTCCTACCTCACAAACTCACAGCTCCACCGAGCTGTATTTTGCTTATCGTCAGTTACTTGTATTTCAAATTTGTGTTTGCCAGGTTGTATTTTATCGTCAAAGGTGTAAAATAGCAAATCCTGTTTGGCTTCGTACTCAAACAGCACCCATTGGCCGTCAATGGTAGCTTTGTATTTTTTTACCCCCGAAAGATTATCATCTACCTTTATGCCAATGGTTTTAGCTTTGGTAAAATCTACATTTTTTTTGTCTTTTGCGTTAAAAACAGGCTTTATAATTGGTGCAATGGTATCGATACCCACCGCAAAATTGCCAAAGCTTTTAATTTGTGTGCTTACCCATCCATTTTTGTAAGTACCTCCCTCATAGCCAGTTACGCCTTTGGAAGAAACAGAAACAATGGCTGCTTTTGATTGCAAATTTTCGGGTAAGGCTTCAGCTTTTATACTAAGTGTGTATGGCTTTTGTAGAGGTGTTTCTTTATCCTGTACATGATGCACCATTGAAAAAATGCTGGGTAATTTTGGTGAGCGGTAATGGTTAAATTTCAAATCTTCGTACAACGAATACTGAGGAAATAACAACTCTATATCCTCTTTTTTAAATTGATTTTCTTTCAAGCAATCGAACAAATAAGGAGCAATGCCACAAACCGCTTTTTTAGCTTTGCGATTTGAGTTGCTTTTTACTTTTAATTGCATTTCGGTAGTGTTTCCAACAAAATCCTTTACAATAAAGGTTATCCAATGTATGGCATCGTCATTAAACGTAATTGCACCATTGTTTACCACATCCTTATATATACCCAATTGGTTGTTTTTAGAAAGGTAACATTTTTGCAGTTTTTTATCATGCTTGAGTTTCTCTTTATAATCAATGTGTGTATTTACGTATCTGGAGTTTTCGAAGGTAAAAGTCTCAAATTGATGGTAATAGATACGTTTGCCTCCTTCTTGCAACTCAACTGAAAATACTCCATTTTTGTTTGACGAGCCTGTTTCGGTATCGTAACACTCAATAGCAAAACCAATATTGCCATAAACGCTAAGTGTATCAGCAGGTTTTACGGTATATCCGCCTTTGGGCGAAGCAATGGGTTTAATTTTTTTTACCGCTGTTTTACCATTTACTAACGCATCTTCGGTTAATGGATAAACAGCTAGTTCGGTAATTACAGGTTTTACATTATCTTTCACTTTATAACCAAAAAAGTAGGGGTTGATGGGCATTTCGGTTTTTGAATCGCGAATTTCGAAGTGCAAATGAGGCCCCATTGAACCACCCGTATTTCCGGATAAGGCAATAATATCGCCTTTTTTTACTGGCATGGCAGGCACAGTAAGTATAGTAT
>JBASCV010000351.1:0-2103 GCA_049651825.1 Bacteroidia bacterium | reverse complement strand
ACTGACGTACAACTGACGTAACTGGAGAAATCGAGTTACCAGCAGGTCGCGATATGGTTATGCCTGGCGATAACGTAACTATTACAGTTAAATTAATTGTACCAGTTGCTATGGATAAAGGTCTTCGTTTCGCTATCCGTGAGGGTGGAAGAACCGTAGGTGCTGGTCAGGTAACTGAGATTATAAAATAATTTTTTAAATTATTTTAATAAAATAATAGCTAACAGTGTCCCGCAAAGCGGGACGCTGTTTTCTACTAAATAATGGGTGCTACTCAAAACACAATTTTGAGCGTTTGAATATCACCTCTTAAACTAGTATAAACAGGTGTAGTTCAAGGGTAGAATAGAGGTCTCCAAAACCTTTGATGGGAGTTCGAATCTCTCCACCTGTGCAAAATAAAAGTTAAAATAACTCAAGTTTAAAGTTGAGTGGGAATAGTCCCGATACTCGATACTTGATACATAATACTTTAAAAGATGAGCAAATTTAAAGAATATATAGATGAAACCGTTAACGAACTTGTTCAAAAAGTAAGTTGGCCTTCATGGAAAGAATTGCAAAACAAATCAGTAATTGTAATGGTAGCTGCAGTTATCATGTCGCTTGCTATCTTTGTAATGGATTTTTCTTTCAATAAAATGATGGAATTTATCTACCAAACATTAGGTTAAAACCTAGTTTGATATGTTTTTATAATTTATTATAATTAATTAGCGCAAAACAAGTAGTACGAAATTCATTTTTTTTACCTAATTTCGTAACCTAATAAAAAGTAAAATGAGCGAGCAAACAAATAGCGAGCAAACCAAAACTACCGACACTACTAAAAAATGGTATGTTGTTAGAGCTATCAGTGGTCAGGAAAAAAAAGTAAAACAATACATTGAAGTAGAAATCAATCGTTTAGGACTAAGTTCTTACGTTTCTCAAATATTGATTCCTACCGAAAAAATTTATCAAATCCGAAATGGTAAAAAGGTTAGCAAAGAGCGTCCTTTCTATAGCGGATACATTTTAATTGAAGCAGCTCTCGTTGGAGAGGTGCCACACGTTATTAAAAATACTGCTGGTGTTATCGGCTTTTTAGGTGAAACTAAAGGTGGATTACCTGTACCGATGAGAATTGCTGAAGTCAATAGAATTTTAGGAACAGTTGACGTTCTTGAAGGAAGTGATGCACAAATTAATGTTCCTTTCATCGTTGGAGAAACGGTTAAAGTTACTAATGGACCATTCAATGGCTTTACTGGCACAGTTGAAAAAGTAAATGAAGAGAAAAAGAAACTAGAAGTGATGGTTAAAATCTTTGGTAGAAAAACACCATTAGAACTAGGATACCTTGAAGTTGAAAAAGAAAGTTAATATAAATTAATCATGTGAGAGTAAAAATATGATAACTCGGTGTGGCGCTTCCAGCCAATCTCCCCAAGTTCATATCTAAAATCTCTGATCTCAAATCTACAAAAAATGGCAAAAGAAATAGGTGCTCTAGTAAAATTACAAATTAAAGGAGGAGCCGCAAACCCTGCACCACCAATTGGTCCTGCATTAGGTGCTAAAGGGGTAAATATCATGGAGTTTTGTAAGCAATTTAATGCGAGAACTCAAGATAAAGCAGGTAAAGTTATTCCTGTAATTATTACTGTTTATAAAGATAAATCATTTGATTTTATCCTTAAAAATCCTCCAGTTGCAGTATCTTTATTGGAAGTTTCTAAAGTAAAATCAGGTTCTAAAGAGTCTAATCGCGTTAAAGTTGGAAACGTTTCTTGGGCGCAAGTTCGCGAAATCGCTGAAGCTAAAATGCCCGATTTAAACTGTTTCACAATTGAATCTGCTATGAGTATGGTGGCTGGTACAGCACGTAGTCTTGGCTTAAATATCACTGGTGAATCACCTTTGAAAAAATAATTAAAAGAGAAAAAAGTCAAAAATCAAAAGGTTTAGAAGCTTACCACTTTTGACTTTTGACTTTAAAACTTAAACACTTGGTAGGTTTCAAAGATGGAGTTCTGTAGTCCGGAACGCTTGAACATCATAAAATAAAAAAAAATGGCAAAAATTTCAAAAAACAGAAAAGCTGCTATTGCAAAGTATGAT
>JBASCV010000350.1:0-24596 GCA_049651825.1 Bacteroidia bacterium | reverse complement strand
ACATTATTCTTTGTTTCAAAATCAAAAAAAAAACAAAAATTGACCTTATAAATGATTCAATTACTAGCCAATAAAAAAATAGACAAACAAAAATGGAATCAATGCCTTGAACAAAGCAGCGATTCTTGCGTTTATGCTTATGCTTGGTATTTGGATGTTGTATATCCTAATTGGTCGGGTTTGGTGTTGAACGACTATGAGGCCGTATTCCCAATGGCTCCTAAATCAAAATATGGTATAAAATACCTATTTCAACCCTTTTTTTCACGATATTTTGGTGTTTTTTCGCAAAAAAAGCTTTCAAAATCCATTTTTGATACTTTTTTAGCGGAAATATGGGAAAAATATCCACTAATTGAGATTAATTTGCATGAAAATGCAATAAAAAACACCGAAAATCCAATTTTTAAAGAAAAAAGTTATCAAATTTTAAATTTAGATAAAGATTATAACAACTTATACGCAAATTTCTCAGAAAACACCAAAAGAAACATAAAAAAGGCCCAAAAAGTAGGTTTTTTGATAAATAACGATATAAAATCGAAAGAAATTGTTGATTTGTTTAAACATACTAAAGGCGAAAATCTTAGTGTTTTTAAAAATAAAGATTATGCCACCCTTGTTTCTTTAATGAACACGATAAAAGAAAAATCGGGCGCAGAAACCCTTGCTTTGTATAGTGCTGAAAATCAGTTGTGTGCAGCGGCTTTTTTTATAAAAAACAAAAACCGTTTCGTTTATCTCAAAGGAGGGGTAACCGAATTTGGCAGAAAAAACGGAGCAATGCACTTGTTATTTAACCATTTTATTGAGAACAATGCGAATACGAAAACCGTTCTCGATTTTGGTGGCTCTTCTGTTGAATCCGTAGCTCGATTTTATAAAGGCTTTGGAGCAAAAGATTGCGTATATTTACAACTGAAAAAAAATACCTTGCCACGATTAGTAAAGTGGTTAAGCAATAAAAAATAGTACAAAAACTTTAAGTTCAATTCATGGTAAACATTATTGGTAATCACAACTCGGTTTTCAACAATTATATTGCAGAGATAAGAGATGAAAACATACAAAAAGATAGTCTTCGTTTTCGTAGAAACATTGAACGCTTAGGCGAAATCATTAGCTACGAAATGAGTAAAACCTTTGAGTATGAAATGCGCGAAGTAACCACTTCGCTTGGTATTGCCAATGTTTCAATGATGAAAAACCAACCTGTTATTGCTAGTATTTTACGTGCTGGTTTACCTTTGCACCAAGGGGTTTTAAATTACTTTGATAAGGCCGAAAATGCATTTATATCCGCTTACCGTAGGCATCACAAAAACGGAACTTTTGATATTCATTTAGAGTATCTAGCTAGTCCTGACCTTACTGGGAAAGAGTTAATATTGTGTGACCCCATGCTTGCAACAGGCTCCTCAATTGTACTTACCTACAAAGCCCTTTTATCAAGAGGTATTCCTAAACATACACACATTGTAACCCTTATTGCGAGTGCCGATGGTATAGAGTATGCAAGAAAAAATTTCCCCGAAAACGTAACCATTTGGTGTGGTGCTGTAGATGAAGAGCTGACAGCTAAATCATACATTGTACCAGGCTTGGGCGATGCTGGCGATTTAGCATACGGCACAAAAATTTAAAAAAAGTAGATGGGAGTATTTTGGTTGCAATTGGCGTCAGTTTTTTTGCTGAGCTCCGTAAAGTTTGTTTTTGGAGGAGTTCCACTTGCTCTGGTGTATGGTTTTTCTTTTTTTGAAACCGTTACAGTTACCTGTTTAGGCGGATTTTTAGGTTCTACTTTTTTTGTTTATACAAGCGATAAATTAATTGCCTTTTTTAAAAAACGAAAGGCAATTAAAAATGCAAAAAATCCAACGAATGCACCAGCTAAAAAATTTACACGCACCAATAAAATTATTGTAGTTGCAAAAAAGCGTTTTGGCTTATTAGGTATAGCACTCCTTACTCCTGCATTGTTTTCCATTCCCCTTGGTTGTTTTTTAGCCGTTAGGTATTTTAAAGATAAACAACGCATTGTGATGTATATGTTTGGTTCAATTCTTTTTTGGTCGGTTACAATAGCATCCTTTAAACTATTCTTTTGACAAAAAAATATCAACATATATTTTTTGATTTAGACGAAACCCTCTGGGATTTCCACAGTAATTCACGTGAAGCACTTCAAGAGATTGCCGTTACTTATAATTTTTCGGAAAAAGGCATACCAACCCTAGAAAGCTTTTTAGAGGTATATTTTCCCATTAACGAAAAAATGTGGGATCTTTTTCGCAATGGCGTTGTTGATATGAATGGTTTGCGTTACAAGCGTTTTGAAGAAACCTTTAACTTGTTTAATATTAACGACTCAAAATTTATTGCCGAAATTGCGAATGCCTATACCACGGTAGCACCACAAAAAACAAATCTAATCCCATATGCCAAAGAAGTGTTGGAGCGCCTTTCTCAAAAATATACACTTCATATTATTACCAATGGGTTTGAAGAGGTACAGCAAATTAAAATCAAAAATTGTAACCTGTTGCCGTACTTTAAAACCATTACTAGTTCCGAAAAATCAGGATATAAAAAACCTGATGCACGTATGTTTAATTATGCACTTCAGCAAGCCAA
This sequence comes from Bacteroidia bacterium, assembly GCA_049651825.1. Taxonomy (GTDB): domain Bacteria; phylum Bacteroidota; class Bacteroidia; order 2-12-FULL-35-15; family 2-12-FULL-35-15; genus 2-12-FULL-35-15. Next base: position 21,962 of record JBASCV010000350.1, on the reverse strand, counting down.
TGCACTGCCACAAAATAGTATTATGATTGGCGATAGTCTAGAGGCAGATATATTAGGTGCTAAAGCTTTTGGTATGGATCAGGTTTACTTCAATCCATCAGCAAAAGCCCACAAATACTCAATTACACAAGAAATTGTTTCCTTGAAAGAGTTGCTCGTTTGGTTATAACTTGTTCATAATGAATTATTTTGTTGCATAAACAATTCTTTTAAATTTTATTATATTCGTAATTCAATACCATTTTATTTTTCATAAGCATACATATAAATTAAAGCAGTTCGCATGAAAACAAAAAATATTTTTAATTCACGTTTTACCTTTTTATTCATAGGTGTTTTATTTTGCTCTCTTTGTAATGTGGCAAATGCACAGGTTGCTGTTTCGGGTTCTACTGGTGCCGATGGTGCTTATACTACTCTTAAAGCAGCCTTTGATGCACTAAACGCAAATATTACTCAAACGGGTAATACCATTTCAATTACCATTACAGGAAACACAACTGAAACGGCTCCTGCAGTTCTAAATCAGGCATTGGGTGGAGCATGGACAGCTTTAACCATTTCGCCAAGCGGAGGAAACGCTGTAATCGTGTCGGGCTCAATACCTTTTCCATTAATTACGTTAAACGGTGCCGATAATGTTACTATTGATGGTTTAAATACAGGAAATAATTCATTAACCATTTCTAATACAAGCACAAGTAATACAGGTGCGGCAACTATTCTTTTTTATAATGATGCATCCAATAACATAATTCAAAATAGCACTATTGAAGGGTCAAGTACTGCAACTAATTTAGCAACTATAGGTTTTTCTGGTGGTGTTGCCACTGGAAATGATAACAATACAATTACTTCTTGTGTTATTAAAGCTGCGGGTGTTAACACTCCATACAATGCCATTGGTTCTATTGGTACTTCTGCACTTATTGATAATAGTGGTATTACAATTTCAAACAATTTAATTCAAGATTACTTCGCTCCCGATTCTGCATCATGTGGTATTTTTGTTGCTTCATTTAGCTCTGCATGGAACATCACAAACAATAAATTTTTTCAAACAACCACAAAAACCGCAACGGGGCCAGCAACACATCATGCAATAAATGTTGCAACCGGTGGTGGGTATACAATTGATGGAAACACTGTTGGTTTTTCAACATCAATAGCAACAGGAGTAACAACTTATGATGGTGCTTTTGCAACACGTTTTGTTGCCATTGAGTTAAACGTTGCTTCAAGCCCAGCATCTAGCGTTCAAGGCAATACTATTGCTGCTATTTCACTTTCAACAACAAGCGGAGCAACAACAGCTCCAGGAATTTTTACTGGTATTTACGTAGCTGGCGGAACAGTTAATGTAGGAACAGTTTCGGGCAACACAATTGGTGCAACTACTGGTAATGGTAGTATTGCTATAACAAGTACCACATCATTGGCGTATATTTCTGGAATAACAGCAAACTCAATCAACACAGTAACTATTCAAAACAACTTAATAGGTTCTTTTTCTACAGCAGGGGGCGCAACCATTGGTTATAGTTTTTTTGGAATAAACACACTTGGTGCAGCGGGTAATTTTACTGTATCAACAAATAAAATTGGAAGCGCAACAACAACTCACTCTATTGCTGTTGGTGTTGATGGAAACACAACATCGGGCGTTTGTAATTTTGTTGGTATTCAAAATGCTGCTACAGGAACCATTGCAATTAGCAATAATACAATTCAAAACTGCTCTTCATTCGGAACAGCAGCATCTTCATTTACAGGTATTAATAACATTGGTGGTAGTGCAACACTTGCCATCTCTAACGATAGTATAATTGCATCAACATCAAAAGGTACAGGTGATTTAATAGGTATTAAAAATAGCGCAGCACCAACAACATTAAATATAAATAACAATGTTTTAAGAGATTTTGCGCTATCTTCTACAACAGCAAACTTTACTGGGATTTTAAATAGTGGTGTTGTAACATCAGCAATTAATATAAATAATAATCAACTTGGTAATACTGGTGGAGGTTTTGTTAGTTTTTCATCGGCAAATAGTGGTACACTAAAAGGTATTTCAAATACAGATGGTGACGATGCAGCTCTACTAACTATTACAGGAAACGATATTAGAGGAATATCAAATTCAGTTACAGCAAGCAATGATCACTACTATATTACAAACGATTTATTTGCAGGCTCTACCAATATTAGTTCTAACACATTCACTAATTTGAGTGTTAATACAAGCGGAGATATTTATTTCATTAATAATGATGTTACTCACGCAGCAACAACAACACAAACAGTTAATAGTAATGCTATAGTAACTAATTATAATAACCTTGGTGGAGGTGGAAATGTTTATTTTTATAATTCATATTCAGTATCTCCTTCATCTGTTACCGAAATTAATACAGGAAACAACTTTACTAATTTAAGTTTTTCGGGTGCAACCGATGTATATGGATGGAGAACAAGCGATGGTCCGTTTTCTTCACCAGGGCCTAAAAAAACGGTAACTAACAATACTTTTAAAAATATCACAACTGGTGCAGGTTTTGTTACCGCACTAAATGTGTCGTATTCGGATAACACATACTCTTCAAATGACGTATCTGGTAACACAGTTTCGTATATAATAGCAGGAGGCGATATTACGGGTATAACATCTGAAAGTGGCAATCAAAATTTTTTCAATAATACAGTAGATAGCTTGCTTTCTTATGCAGCAGGCACAATTACTGGTATTTCTCTAACAGGTGGAACAAATCAAAATGTTTACAAAAATAAAATTTACTATTTAGTAAACACAAACGCATCAGGAGCTGTTGATGGGTTGCTTGTTGATGCTGGTAAAACGGTTAATGTATATAATAATTTAATTGGAAGTTTAAGCACAACAGCGTCTACCTTTACTGATGCTGTCAGAGGTATTAGCGTTACTTCGTTAACGACTACTTCTAATGTTAATGTTTATTATAATACGGTTTATTTAAATGCAACGTCAAGTGGAGTAAATTTTGGTACCACTGGAATATACCATGCTGCAAGTACCACTGCTACTACCGCTACGCTTGATTTGAGAAATAACATAATTGTAAATACATCCACACCAAACGGTACCGGTCTTACTGTGGCTTATAGAAGAAGCAATGGCGCTGCAAATAGACTTGCAAACTATGCTTCAACTTCTAATAACAATTTGTTTTACGCAGGAACACCTAGCGCAACTCGATTAATTTATTCAGATGGAACAAGTACAGCACAAACATTAAGTAGCTATCAGTCGGGTGTATTTACAGCTGGAACTATTGCAGGCAGAGATGCTTCGTCAATCACAGAAAACCCCAACTTTTTATCTATACTTGGTGCAAACTCAAATTTCTTGCATATCAATTCAACCATTCCAACACAAATTGAAAGTGCAGCACAAAATATCAGTACCTATACTGATGATTTTGATGGCAACATTCGTCAAGGTAATTTAGGATATACAGGAACGGGTTCTATGCCTGATATTGGAGCAGATGAGTTTAATGGATTAATTGTTGATTTTACACCTCCTGTTATTTCATACACAGCATTAAGTAATACAAGTTGTTTAGCAAACGATACCATTGTTGCTACTATAACAGACGCAAACAGTGTTAATACAACGCCTGGAACAAAACCTCGTGTGTGGTATAAAAAAACAAGCAACTTAAATACTTTGCCAGGAACAAACACAAATTCTACTGATGGTTGGAAATACACAGAAGCAATCAATTCTACAAGTCCGTTTAACCTTGCGCTTGATTATTCATTAGTATTTGGAGGTGTTTCTGCTGGCGATACAATTCAATATTTTGTAGTAGCACAAGATGTTGTAACGCCTACACCTAATTTTGCAGTAAACACGGGAACATTTGCTAGCCCTCAAACCTCTGTTGTGTTGGCCTTAAATGCATTTCCTGTTACTGGCGTTAATAGCTATAAAATAACATCAGGAATAAGTGGTAACGTTACCGTTGGTTCTGGTGGAACTTATCCAACCTTAACCGGTACTGGTGGTTTGTTCGAAACTATTAACAATGGTGGATTAGCAGGAAATGTTACTGCTAGCATTGTGGGTAATATTACAGAGCCCGCAACTCATCCATTGAATTCAATCAGTTATGGTTGCGCATCAAATTACGTGCTAACAATTAAACCTTCGGCATCAACAACACCAACATTAACAGGAAGTAATACTGATGCTATTATAAAAATAAATGGTGCTGATTATGTAACAATAGATGGTTCTAATTCTGGAGGTAGTACTCGCGATTTAACCATTACAAACACAAATTCTGGAACGTCTTCGGCTGTAGTTTGGATTGCTAGCGCATCTGCAAGTGATGGGGCAACGCATAACCTTATAAAAAATTGCAATATTGTTGGTAATTCGCCAACAACAACACTTGGTGGAATAGTATCTTCTAGCGGTACCTCTCTTGGTGCTGTTGCCGAGGCTGCAAACGCTTACAATACCTATTCTAATAATGCTATAAATACATCGTCATACGGAATTGCTGTTGTTGGTGTAAGTACTGGCGATAGCTCAACTGTAATATCAAATAATCTTATAGGTTCGGCTACGCCTGCTAATAAAATTGGGTATAGAGCTGCATTTATTTCTAATCAAACCAATGTAAGTGTAAACAACAATACCATTGTTGGTGTAAGTACAGCAAGTACAAGTTCTGCATCCGGAATGGTTATTGTTGGTGCTATTTCGGGCGGAAGTATTAATGCAAACAACATCAGTGATATTAAAAATACAAATACAGGCGGTTATGGTGCAAACGGAATTTTCTTAAACTCCACTTCGGTTGCAGCAAATTTAACGGTTTCAAATAATATGATTTATGATGTAGCTGGTTACGGATATGCTTTAAATGATGGTGTTTCAGATAATGGTTATGGAATAATTGTAGACGATGGTGGCGGATATAATATTTATTTTAATAGTATATCAATGAATACAAACCAAACAGATGATGGTTTGCCAGCCGCATTAAATGTTACAGCTGGTGTAACAGGAACATTAAATGTTAGAAATAATATATTTTCTAATACACAAACAGTGGGTACTGAGCGTTATAGCATAATTTGTAATTCGCCAAACACTGTATTTTCGGATATTGATTACAACGTTTACTTTGCAGATACTGCCCCTAATTTGGCTTACATAGGAGCTAACGTTGCTACACTTATTGCGCTGAAAACAGCAACAGCAAAAGATAGCAATTCACTTTCTGTTGCTCCGGTATTTACTTCGGCTACTGATTTGCATTTGGTTGTAAATAGTAACTGTGATATTGATCACAAAGGAACTCCAATCGCTGGAATAACCAGTGATTTTGATAATAATGTTAGAAGCTCCACCACGCCAGATATTGGAGCCGATGAATTTATTAATCCAGATCCATCATTGAGTAGTACGCTAACTCCACCTACAATTTGTAGTGCAACAGCTTTTACTTATACGCCAACAAGCAATACTTCTGGAGCAACTTTTGCATGGAGTAGAGCTGCTGTTACAGGTATTACTCAGGCTGCAGCAACTGGAACAGGAAATATTAATGAAACCCTTACCAACACAACCAACGCTTCTATTAATGTTACTTATGTGTTTACAATTACAGCAAATGGATGTACTAACACACAAAATGTAGTGGTAGGTGTAAGCCCTCAACCAACATTGAGCAGCACAACAACACCAACAGGTATTTGTACCGGAAACTTGTTTAGCTATACACCAACTAGTAATACGCCTGGTGCAACGTTTTCTTGGACTAGAGCTACAGTTGCTGGTATAAGCAATGCGGCTGGAAGTGGTACCGGTGGTGTTAGCGAAACACTCACAAACACAACAAACTTGCCAATAACAGTTGTTTATGTTTATACTGTAACGTCAAATACGTGCTCTGGCTCGTCTACTGCAAATGTTCAAGTAACCGTTAGTCCAGTACCATCTTTGAGTAGCAGTTTGTCGCCAACTACATGTAGTGGCGATGTATTTAATTATACAGCAACAAGTATTTCTCCAGGAGTTGTTTTTACTTGGACAAGATCAACTGTTGCTGGTATTTCCCAACCTGGCACTAGCGGAGGACCAAACATTAGTGAGGTGCTAACAAACTCAACATCGTCACCAGTTACAACAACGTATGTATATACCATCAATGCAAGTGGATGCAGTGGAAATAGTCAGAACGTAGTAGTTACTGTATATCCAAAACCTGTTGTTAGTCTTTCACCATTTACTACAGATGCTTGTTTACAAGCAGCTCCGTTTTCGTTGTCTGGCGGAAGCCCTTCTGGTGGTGTATATAGCGGGCCCGGAGTTAGTAACGGCATGTTCAATCCATCTATTGCAGGTTTAGGTTCTAAAACCATTTCATATACTATAACTACTAATGGTTGCTCTAATGCAGCAACACAACAGTTGAATGTTGATAATTGTGCTGGTATTAATGAAAACCTTGCGTCTACACTTGTTCTTTATCCAAATCCTAATAATGGCTTTTTTACTGTTAAGATTGATAACATTAGCGTGAATCGCTTAGTAATAAAAATTAATGACATTCAAGGTAAAAGTGTATTTGAAAAAACAGAACACAATATTAGTGGCGATTATACAAAACAAATTGATTTAAGCAACCTTGCAAAAGGTGTTTATTATCTTGAGCTTAAAACAGACAATCAAAGCAATAGAAGCAAGTTAATTGTTCAGTAATAATTGGTAGAGGTGTTGTTCAAACAAACGAAGTCTCAAAAGGCTTCGTTTTTTTTTAGACAATAGCCTATTTGTTTTTTGTTCAACATATAGCTTTAATCAGCTCTTTACATATTTAAGGTTCTTTAACATTTATTCGTTGATAAAAACGAAATACTTATCTAAACAAGCTTGGTTTATTCTTTTATCATTCCGATATTTGTATAAAGCACCTTTAAAATAGTTGCGTTAAAATTACCTTTACTTTATTGGGAATGAAAGCAAGCACTTTTTACAAACATATTTTAATTTTTTGTCTCTATTTAGCAATAAATGGAGTTAGAAGCGTTTGCGCCCAAGTGGCCTATGCCCCTAGCCTTCTTCCCGATGACCCCATTGTTGCAGCATTAGATAGTTTATATAAACTCGATTTGTTTGAACGTGGCTACGCAAAAGTGCATTACTCAATTAATCCTAAATATAATTTTGCCCCTGATTCTATTCCTCGTTACGATGATATGGTTTACGAATCGCGCCTTGCCAAATTAGATGCCGCATCTCCATTTGATTTAGAATACAATCAGTATGTACAAAACTATATTGATATGTACACTAATCGCAGACGCGAGCAAGTTGCTCGAACAATGGCTCTTACTCAACTGTATTTTCCAATGTTTGAGCAGGTGTTGGACAAATACAACTTACCATTGGAGTTGAAATACCTTGCAATTTGCGAATCAGCATTAAACCCGCTTGCACGAAGTAAATCTGGAGCAATGGGCTTGTGGCAATTTATGTATCCAACAGGAAAAATGTTTGGTTTAAATGTAACTTCATATATTGATGAGCGTTGCGATCCCTATAAATCAACTGTTGCTGCATGTGAGTATTTCAAATATTTGTATAGCATGTTTGGCGATTGGCAAATGGTATTGGCTGCTTATAACTGTGGCCCCGGAAATTTAAATAAAGCAATCAGAAGAAGTGGTGGAAAAAAAACATATTGGGAAGTTCGTCCTTTTTTGCCTACCGAAACACAGGGTTATGTGCCTGCATTTATTGCTGTGAATTATGTAATGAATTTCACTTCTGAACATAATATACGTATGGCCATTCCTAAAAAAACGTTTCTAGAGGTTGATACAATTGCTGTTAAACAACAACTTTCATTTAGTCAGGTTGCTGCGTTTTTGGATATTCCTTTAGACGAGTTAAATTACATGAATCCAAGTTATAAGCGTTCCGTAATACCAATTGTTCCTGGGCAGATTAGTTATATTACTTTGCCCGCAAATAAGGTTGCTGCTTTTATTAATAATGAGGCTAATATTTATAATTTCCATAATAACGATAACACAAGTAGTCAAGATATAATTGCTACTCAAGAAAAAACCCAGACTCACGTTGTTAAAAAGGGTGAATATTTGAGTAGTATTGCTCGCAAATACGGTTGTACGGTTACTGAATTAAAAGCATGGAATGGAATTACAGCAAACAGCGTAAAGCCAGGAAAAAAATTAATTATACATACTCAAGAAAAAAACACAAACCCAGCTTCGGTTGTTACTCCTGAAAAAGTAACCACGGTTGCGTCTTCAACGGTAACCACTTCATCTGTACTAAAGGAAGAAAAGAAAGTTAATACTGTTGGTACAAAATATTATGTGATAAAAAAAGGCGATTCGCTTTACCGTATTGCACAAGCAAATAATACAACTGTAGACGAGTTGAAGCGGTTGAATAATCTTGGTGTTAATTATAATTTACTTCCTGGTAAAAAGTTGAAGGTAAGTGAATAAGATAAAGTAATAAAACACTAGCAATTTCTGCTAGTGTTGTGTAGTGTCGTTCGCTGGCTTAGCTTGCTCTTCTTGTTGTTTTTCTTGCTGTTTCTTTATACTATCAATATTTGCCGAGCGCATAAGGTTGCCTAAACCTATTGGGCTATTTGATTTTTTTAGTGTTTCTTTTACTGGTTCTTTTTTGTCTTCTTTTGCTTTTCGCTCTTTTTCTTTCTTTTCAGCTTCTTTTTTATCGGCTTTTTTCTTTTCCTCTTTTTTCTTCTCTTCTTTCTTTCTTTCTTCTTTGGCTTTCTTTTCTTTTTGAGCTTCCTCTTCTTTTTCAACAGCTTTTTTCTTTTCCTCCTCTTCTTTAGCCGCTTTTAATTCCTTTTCTTTTTCTTCTTGAGCAATTTTTTCTGCTTCTTCTTTTTCTTTTAAGTTTTTTAAAGAGTCATTGTTAACAAGTGTTTTAGGGGCGGTTTCTTCTTTTTGAATTTCGGTTGAATTAGTCGTATTTGTTATTACTGAATCAATAGCACTTGTGTCAATCGCTTGTAATTGAGTATCGGTAGTGTTATTTGTTGGAGTTGATGGAGATTTTAATATAAAATAAAAAATAGTTGCCCCTGCAGCTAACATTATTATAGCAATAAAAACGTATGATGAAACAAGCTTTTTGATAATTTCAGCTGCTCCCGAAAAATCCGGTGCGCTAAATGACGAACCAGAATGGCTTTCAGATTTGGCGACAACACCCAACAAGTTTTCCATCTTCGACCAGTCGGGTGAAGTTGATTCAGGTTCGTAATTGCTAATGCGCTGCTTTACAAACTCATCTAATCGTAGATTTTCCTTCTTATTTGGCATCGTTTGTTAAAATTAGCTGTTTTATATTTTGCTGCAAATAAAACCTTGCTTTATCTAAAGTTTGTGCGGAGGTTTCTTCACTAATGTTTAAGATTTCCGAAATTTTTGTATGTTGAAAGCCTTCAATAACATTTAAATTATAAACTTTTCGGTATGCAGGAGCCAATTCTTGTATTGCTTTAAGAATTAGTTCACTATTGGATTTATATTCTATTTCTTCTATACTTATGTCGCCAGCCGTTTTTGCTGTTGGTGTTGCTTTGTTTGCATAAACTGTACTTACAATCATATTTTCTCTGTTTTTTTTCAAAAAAGAGATACAAGCAATAATTAGTGTGTTTTTTATCCAAGCTTCTAAACTTTCGCTTGTTTTATAGTTTTTTAGTTCGTTAAAAACGTATAAAAAACCTTCGTTTATCATTTCTTTAGCTTCTTCGCTGTTTTTAGAATAGCGCAAACACACACCTAGCATTTTGGCATAAAACATTTCGTAAAGCGCTTTTTGCGACTCTCTATTGTTTTTTAAACACCCTTTAACAAGTTCTGTTTCGTTCATATTCAGCTGATTATATAAGCTTTTTTAAATTTATTATCACCAAATCTATAAAAAATAAGTAAAAGATTTTGTGTTTGAAGTATCAGTTATGAGCAGGTTAATTAACATTAAATACTATATCATCAATTCCTTGATTTACAGTAATGCCCTCTGCTATTAGTTTCATTGCCATCGCTCCACTTATTGCAATAACCGAAGGAAACTTTACTCCGTTTACTTCTTTGTATTCTAAAATATCTGTTGTTTGAACCATGGGTCCCGCTTCGGTATTCATTGATTCCAATTCTCTTACACGCAAGCCAGTTTCCGTATCGTAGTAGCGTGTTGTTTTTAAGCCTTTTGGCGATGTTATTTCAAGTTTGTAGGCGTCTTTGCCGTTAATATTTTCCACGCCAGCCAAGTTGAGTTTATAGCCCATTTTTTCATAATACATTTCAATAAATAAAGTTGCCTGACCTTTTATTTGTTCTAAACTTTCACCTGTAAGTTCCGATTTTCCTTGGCTAGAGCTTTGTTTACCTTTCGCACCATCAAACACGTCTTTTTGAAGCATCATATTGCCTACGTTTATTGACATTGCGTATTTATTAGGTGTTTTTTGTTGTGTTGTTATTTTTAAATCCATTCCTTGAAATTTAGCGTTCATTTTTGTTGTTACATCTTTTACTTCAGCTATTGCTTTTTTACCGCCAATAGCTTTTATGTACGACTCTAAAATACTTTTAGGTGTTACATCTACAGGAACCTTTGTTGTGGATTCTTTTATTTTATTTCCGTAGTTATCATAAAACTCAACAGGGTCGTTGCCAGAAAAACGCTTCATTTTTCCTGCAAGTTCGGATTTGTCGCCAACCAATAATATGGTTGCATTTTCTGGACGAATGTATTTTTGTGCCATGGTAAACACATCATCAACAGTAACTGCGGCTAGTTTTTTTAGATAAGTAGAATAGTAATCTTTTGGTAAATTATAACGTTCAATATTAATAGCAAATTCGGCAATTGTGGCAGGGTCTTCAAGCGATATTGCAAATTTCCCATTCATAAAGCTTTTTATACCGTCTAGTTCTTCTTGACTTACCTTTTCTGTTTTAAGTTTATTTAATTCGTAAAGCAATTGTTCAACAGAACTATCGCTAACCGCATTTCGTACTTTTGCGTAGGCCGAAAATTCTCCAACAAGTTTGTCGCTATTCAGCGAAGAGTAAGAGCCATACGTGTAACCATGCTTTTCTCTTAGATTTACAAACAGTCGGGAAGAGGCCCCACCTCCTAAAAGCGTGTTTAACACTTTTGCTTTTATCACATCTTCGTTGTTTGGCTTTAAATCAATAGGATAGGTAACGCTTACTACAGATTGTACTGCTCCTGGTTTGTTTACAATGGCAACCTTTGTTTTTTGCGGAGGCATTGGTGTTGGAAACATTGATTTAGAAACTTCCGCTTTTTGCCACGATGCGAAGTGTTTTTCTATGAGTGGTTTTATTTCCGAAAGGGTAACGTCACCAACAACAGCCATGTAAGCTACATTTGGCCGAAAATATGTTTTGTAATATTTATTACAACTTTCAAGGGTTATTTTTCCTACGCTTTCTTCTGTAGCAATTTCGCCATAAGGATGTGCTTTTGAATAATTAAGTACGGCTTTTACATTTTTATAAATGGCATCAGGATCATCCTTTTCTGCAGCCAAAGCCGATAGTGTTTGTGTTTTAAGTTTATCCAACTCTTCTTGTTTAAAATCAGCATTAATAACCACATCAGCTAGTAATTCAATTAATTTATTTTGTTGTTTTTTTAATGACGATGCATAAACGCCTGTAGCAAACGTTTGAAGCTTTGCACCAATAAAATCAACATCGCTATCTAATTTGTCTTTTGAGCGATTTTTTGTTCCTGACGAAAGTAGTTCACCTGTAATAGTTGCCATTCCTGCGGTTTCCCCTTCAAGCTCCGGATCAATATTTAATTGAATAGAGTAGGATACGATGGGTAATTTGTGGTTTTCAACAACAAACACTTTCATTCCGTTTGCAAGTTGAAACGAAGGGATGTCTGCTAACTTAATTGTTGGTGCTGGCCCTGGTAGCGGTGCTTTTGAACGATCAAGTTCTGTTGATTTTTTTTGAGCAAAAACGGCTGTTGAAAAAATGCTTATGATGATTAAAAAAAAGTGTTTCATGTTTTTATGAATTGTTTTTGTAGTTCTAAAAAATAAAGAAAATATTAGTTGTTTTGCTCTTTAGGCAGATAGTACAAAACCACTCTGTTTTCTTTAGTTAAATATTTTAAGGCTGCTTTTTGTAAGTCTTCGCGTGTAACTTTCATAAATCGCTGAATTTCATTATTTATCAAATTCGCATCTTTGAAATAAACATGGTAGTTTGCTAAGTTTTCGGCTATGCCCACCATTTCAGCGTTTGCAGAAATAAAATCGTTTTCAACTTGGTTTTTTAATTTTTGAAACTCTTCTTCGCTAATCAGCGTTTGTTTTACATTTTCAAATTCAGCATTCATGGAGGCTTCAAGTTCTGATGGATTTACTCCCATGTTGGCAATTCCGAAAATTAGTGCTAAACCTGGGTCTTCTGAAGATAGTGGGAAGGCACCTGCATACAGTGCTTTTTGTTGCTTATCAACAATTGATTTTTGCATGCGAGAACTTTTGCCTTGCGACAACAGTGTTGTAAGCATATTTACGGCATAATAATCAGGCGTACCTTGTGCTGGTATATGATATGCCATAACAACGGCTGGTAGTTGTATATTATCAAAAATGGTATCTCTTACTTCGGCTGTTTTTTGTGGTTCAACAATTGTTGGTCTTATAATGTGTACGGCTCCTTTTGGAATAGGCGCAAAGTATTTTTCAATTAGTTGTTTGGTTTGAGAAACATTAATGTCGCCAGCAATGGAAATAGTTGCATTGTTAGGCACATAGTACATTTTGTAAAAATCAATAAATTCTTGAAGTGATGCTTTGTTAATATATTCGGGCGAGCCCCCAGGAGTCCAACGATAAGGGTGTTGTACAAACGCATGCCCAAAAGCTTCGTTTAAAACAGAGCCATAAGGGGTGTTTTCGTTTCGTTGTTTTAATTCTTCTTTTACTACTTTACGTTGTGTTTCTACACCAAGGCTATCAATTTTGGCATGTAACATGCGCTCTGATTCAAGCCATAAGCCAAGTTCTAGTTGGTTACTTGGCAACACTTCGTAATAAAACGTTCTGTCAAAAGAGGTGTTTGCATTTAGTTCGCCACCAGCGCTTTGAACGGTTTTCATAAATTCGCCTCGTTTAATGTTTTGCGAACCTTCAAACATAAGGTGTTCAAAAAAATGAGCGAAACCTGTGCGCTGTGGGTCTTCGTTTTTTGATCCAACATGGTATAGAACCGTAACAGCAACTATCGGTGTGGAGTGGTCTTCGTGCAGAATAACGTGTAATCCGTTTTCTAACGTATATTCGGTATATTTTATTTTATTTGATTGGGCGTAAAGTAGCCCAGAGCTAATTAGCGCAATTGACAAAAAAAGACGTTTCATTCTTACTGAATTAAAATTTCAGTATAAAAATACGCATATATTTAATAAAGGAGAAGTGTATCACTTTTATAAACGATTAACATATTTGTGAACAAAAAAAGGGAGTGTTTTCTACTCCCTTTGTTTTGTTGAATTTTTTAAATAAAAAAGTTTGTTGTTTTTATTGTGTTTTTACAATTCTCAGTGTTTTGCTGTTGTAGGCTTGCGTTACTGTCATTAAGTAAATGCCTTTTTGTAAATTTTGCCCAAAGCTTAATACTTCAATAGCCTCTACATTTGTATTAGAGTAAATTAGTCGGCCACCCATATCATAAACGGTTACAGTGTACGGTGCTGTGTTTTCTGAATTTAACACAACACTAAAATTATCAGTTGAAGGATTTGGGAATACATTTACATCCATTTCTTCTACCACAGAACCTTCGTTTTCAGGATATTCACTTTCATTATCAAGAGAGGCCGAGCGGGTAAATGTGCAACCACTAGTTGAGTTATTCCAATTCCAAGTAGTATAATCGCTTTTTACTTTATTGGCGATAAACATTCCTTTCATTGTTATGCGTGCATTGCATGTGCCTTCTGTTTGTAGGTCTTTTTTTGTATAAATTGCTGCGGTAAAGTTGGTTCCCTTTTTTATTTCAACTTCTTCATCGCAATACATTACAACTCCTTTTGCCGCAAGGTTAAATACATTGTATTCGCCAAAAACAACTTTTCCACAAATTCTAATTTCGGTACAGCCATTAAAATTAATTTTTGTGTTAGCGCCAGTTGTTATACTTTTCATATAAATAACAGGCTTGTTAAATGTTACAGTAGCGTTTGAGCCAATAACAATATCGCCATAAATAGAATCGGTTAAAATAACAGTTGAATTGTTGGAAACAATTTTGTTCGCTCCGCCTTGGTTGTTATTGCCGTTTCCACCATTGTTGCAATTGTTATTATTCCAATTGTTATTGCCATTGTTACAATTATTGTTATTCCAACTGTTGTTATTGTTGCCGTTATTATTGCAATAATTATTCCAATTGTTGTTGTTGCAACCATTATTGTTTCCGTAGTAGCTCCAAGAATTTGAATTGTTTGTGCTTTGGTTGCCGTTACAATTGTTACTGTACGAACTACTGCAATATGGGTTTAATTTATATATAGGAAGCGTTATGCTTGCAGGTGTATATATTTTTTGTGTTACGGTTGATGATGAGGAAACATAAATATATTTTGCAGTAGCAAATGTTCCTGCTCCTGTAATTTTAGAGCCTGATTTAACATCAATGTCACCATTGTGTTTCATTACTCCTGCAGCACCTGATTGAACAAAAGAGCTTTGGTCTAGTGTAATTTCTTCTTTACCAATTAATGTATAAGAGGAAGCAAGTGCTGAGGCGTTGTAGTTTACAGTTAATGATGCAGTAGCTGAGCAACCATAGTTGTTTTTTACAGTAACGGAGCTTGTGCCAGAGTTGCTTACATTTTTAGTGTTTGTTGTTTCGCCACTGTTCCACAAATAAGTAACCCCTTGATTTGCGTTTGCAGTTAGTATTAATCCACTTCCTTGCCAAAAATCAGGTAACCCACTTTGTGTAATAGTAACTGTTGGGATACTTCCTATAATAGTAACTTGTGCTTGGCAAGTGCTTGTGTTTCCTGCAATGTCTTTAACTGTTAATACAACTGTTTTTACTCCAATACTCGCACAAGTAAATGTATTGGGGCTTACGGTTATTGAAGCAATGCCAACATTATCATAACTGCCATTATTTATTTGGTTTGCATTAAGTGTTGCTGTACCGTTTGAAAGTGTTAGTGTTGCATTTTTACATATTGCAACAGGGGGAGTAATGTCGTTTGTTGGGTTAATTGTTATATTAACCGTTGTGTTTCCAGCACATCCTTTTGCATCTGTAACTGTATACGTGTAGCTTCCTGATGCAGTAACGTTAAATGTCCCTATTCCTGAATAAGGAGCTGTTCCGCCTGTTGCGGTAACATTAATTGCGCTTCCATTTACTGTGGCGCTAACAATTGGTTGTGGATTTATAGTAAGCGTTGCAATGTTGGAAACCAAAGGGTTTCCACAGAAGCCTTGTACCGTACATCTGTACTTGTATCCATTTAATCCTGTTGTATTGCTTATTACTAGTGTGTTTGAGTTAACGCCAGAATAGATACTGTTGTTAGCAATGTTTACATAGGTTGATCCTTGTAAAACTTGCCATTGGTAGCTAAGTCCACTTCCTGTTGCTGCGATGGTAAATGTTACGTTATTAGCAGTACATATTTGAGCAGAAGCTGGTTGTGTTGTTATTGATGGAGCAACGCAAGGTGCGCAACCCAACGGGAAGCAATTGCCTGTGTATATAAAGCCAGCATTTCCGCCCATGTCTTCACTATTATCTGGAGCTAAGCCAGCATTAAATATTGCACCACCAATAGCGCTAATGTCAGAAATTCTAACATAGTTCCAGCAAACACCACCATCAGGTTTTGATATAGTGGTTGGTACACCCGGTAAGCTTGATTGGATACGTATTGGAAGAGAGCCTGTTCCTTCAGCACAAATGTTTCCACCAGGCAAAATGGTTTGTGTTTCGCCAGCTGTAAATGTATAAGTATATCCAGGTGAAAGTTTCAAAAAGTAAAAGGTATTGCTGCCATATATTGTTGCATCTTTTGCTATGCTAACATTGTTACAGGTGTTTGTATAGTACATTGTAGCATTGCCAGAAAAGGTAATGTCGTGAAACTGTCCGCCTTGAATGAATCCGTCAGCGCTAAACGATAGATCGTTAATAGTATTGTTATCAACAATTTTACCAAGTGCTGCACCAGTAAACAAAATGTTGTTGTATGTAAATCCACCACCTAAAAAATCTTGTTGTCCGCCACTTACACCAATTCCTTTAATGATAGATGTTCCAGCGTTTAAAGCCATTCCTGTTGGATTAATTTTCCAAATTAATCCATTGAATGAAAGGTTGATAACCGAAGCTCCTAAATTAAGTACACGGCTTGAATTTGTGTTTGAATTAAACGCATAGGCATTAATTGTTTTGTTGTTGGTGTTTAAAGTCCCATTGTTAAGGTAAATCCAATAGTTACAGGTTAGGTTGTCTTGCAGTGTCCAGCTACCACCAATACCATTAAATACAATGGATGTATTTATTGCAGCGCCTGCAGTTGTTATTGTTTTGCCTGTTGTTGTTGCTTCAAAAAGCAGGCTTCCTGTGAAGTTAAAATTAACACCTTGAGCAAGTGCTAGCGAACCGTATATTTTAAGTGTGTTTGTGTAATCGCCATAAAATGTAGGAGCGTTGATTACTCCTGTCCAAATCATATCATTTACAAAAGCGTTTGGAACGTTTACTGTAACCGTTTGATTGGGGCTTGAAAATGAGTTGGCATCAAAATAGGCATTATCAATTGGTGTTGGTGAGCAGCCTGATGGCACCCCTCCGCTTGTAAGCGACCAATGATTGCCATCACTCCAGTTGCCACTATTGCCAATCCAATATAAGTTTTTGGCAAGTAGGGTAGATGTTGTTGCTGTTGACCAACCAATGTTATTCCCTAAATCGTTAGATGTGTTTGCAATAAATGTTGCTCCGCCAGTAACTGCAACATCTTTCAGTGATAAATAAGCAAGCTCAACAAGACCTGCGGCTTTGCTTATTGTTGTTTGAACACCTGGTGTACCTGAACGAATTTCGATGAGACCACCACAGCTACCAGTAGCAATAAGTGAATTGTTTATTGTTTGTGTTTCTCCTGCAGCTAGTGTGTAAGTATAACCGGGTGTTAATTCTAACGTGTTGAATGTATTACTACCGTATACTTTGGCGTTTTTTCCAATTTTAACTTGGTTGCAAATGTTGGTGTAATAAAGTGTTGCGTCTGCAGTAAAATCAACATTGTTAAAGCTTCCTCCCTGAATAAATCCATCAGCACCAAAATAAACATTTTGCATAGTGTTGCTGTCAATCACTTTGCCTAGTGCAGCGCCAATAAACGATAAGTTGTTATACACAAAACCGCCACCTATAAAATATTGTTCACCACCGCTAAATCCTACACCATAAATATGAGAAGTTCCACTATTTATCGTAATTCCTGTACTGTTGATTTGCCATATAGAGCCATTGAATGAAAGATTAAATATTGATGCCCCCATATTTAGAGCTCTTGTTGAACTTGTTGTAGAGTTGAATGCGTAAGCGTTAACCGTTTTGTTGTTGGTGTTTAATGTTCCACGGTTTAAATAAATCCAATAATTGCAGGTTAAATTATCTTGAAGCGTCCACTCTCCACCAGAACCGTTGAACCATATTGATGTGTTTATTGCGTTTCCTGCGGTAGTTATTGTTTTGTTTCCTGTTGTAGCGTCAAATGAAAGCAAACCACTATAATTAAAGTTAATTCCACTGCAAAGTGTTAATGAACCATATATTTTAAGCGAGTTTGAATAGTCGCCATAAAATTCTGGTGTATTAGCAACATTTATCCAGGTCATATCATTCACAGCAGCAACAGGAACATTAACCAAAACCGTAGCGTTTGTTTGTGTAAACGAATTTGCATCAAAAATAACATTATCTACAGGGCTTGGCGCGCAACCTGCAGGCGCACCACCGCTTGTAAGCGACCAATGATTGCCATCATTCCAGTTTCCGCTATTACCAATCCAGTATAAATTTTTTGCGGCAATAGAGTTAATTGTCCATCCAGTATTGTTTCCTACATTACTGGTGTTGTTGGCAATAAAAGTTGCGCCCCCTGTTGCATTTACATCTTTTAATGAAACATAGTTAACCAGAACAGAACCAGCAGTTTTATTTATATTTGATTGTACACCGGATACCGAGGAGCTAATGTCTATTAAGTCGCCACACGTACCGTTTGCTGTAAGCGTTTGGTTAATGGTTTGAGTTTCGCTTGATGAAAGAATATAAGATTGGCCGGGAGAAAGCGTTAGGTTTTGAAAGGTATTACTACTTGCAAAGTTTCCGTTTTTTGAAATAACAACATTGTTAAAACTACTTCCTTCCATAAAAAATGCATCGGCACTAAAAGTTACATCATTGAAATTACAGTTACATTGTATGTATCCATCAGCAGCAAATGAAACGTTGTTGATATTGCTGTTTCCGTTTATTTTACCTGCTTGCGATCCTGTAAAGTAAACGTTGTTGTAGTTAAATCCACCACCATAAAAATCCTGAGCTCCACCACTTTGTGCCACCCCTTTTATTGTTGATGTTCCAGCATTTAAGCTCATGCCTGTTGGATTAATGTTCCACATTGGGCCGTAAAAAGAAAGGCTGATAACAGAAGAGCCAAGGTTTAAAGCCCTTGTAGCGCTTGTTGTTGACCTAAAAGCATAGGCGTTAATACTTTTATTGTTTGTATTCAACGTTCCGTTATTTAGGTAAATCCATGTTGTTTTTAAATCGTCAATCAGTGTCCATGCTCCACCAATACCGTTGAATGATAAAGAAGAACTAATGAATTTATTATATGTAGTTATTGTTTTGCCTGATGTTGTAGATTCAAAGCTAATAGGGCCTTCAAAAGCAAACTGCATGTTGTTTGATAAAGTAAACGAGCCATATATTTTTAGTGTATTTGAATAATCGCCAGCAAATGTTGGTAGGTTTGTAACTCCAGTCCAGTTCATATTGGCACATTGAACAATGGGTTGATCTACAGTAACTGTTTGAGCTGAAGCATTGAACGAGTTTGCATCGAAAAATACATTATCGGTCGATTGTGGAACCTGTGTGTGAAAAACTGTTCCGCCAGAGCTTGTTGCCCAATGTACACCGTAATCCGACCAACTACCAGAGCCACCTACCCAAAAATAATTGGCAGCAAACGTAGATAAAGAACAAAGTATAAAAAGGAAAGAAATGTAGAAAGTAGATTTAAATTTCATGCTGGTTCTAATTAAGTGAAAATCAACTAATTTGGAGTGCAAAATTACTCTTTTTTTAAGAATTTTTTTAGAAAAAGCGCCCACAACATTAAATGTGTCGACAGATAACGTTTTTTTGGCGCTAAAGCAGAGTTGGAAATGTGGTTAAATTGTGATTTTATACTCTAAATCCAATAACTAAAACATCGTCAGTTTGGCTTTTGTTGCCTTTCCAGCTTAAAAACGTTTTTTCTAACGTGGTTTTTTGTTCCACCATGTTTAGTTGGTTTATGCTAGTCAAAAGCTCTCTAAAGGGGAGATAGTAAAATTTTTCGTTACTTTTTTCTCCAAATTGGTCCGGAAAACCATCCGAAAAAAGATAACAACAATCGTTTTTTTCAAGAGTTATTGAGTGATTTGTAAATTGGTAACGCTGGTCGGTAAATAGTCCAATACTTTTTTTATCGGGTTTTGTTTCAATTAGCCTCCCTTTGCGCACAATATATAGTGGGTTGCGGGCTCCTGCATATTCTAACTTGGAAAATAGTGGTTCGTTTGTACTTCTACTTTTATTTATAGTCAGTTGTATCAGTGCAATGTCCAAGCCATCGGTCATTTGCTCCGTGTTTGTATTTTCTTTTAATGATTGGGTAATTTGTTTGCTTAGCAGATTTAATACTTGTGCCGGTTCGTGAACGTGTTGTTTTTTTACAATATCTTCTATTAAATTATATGCCATTAAGCTCATGAATGCTCCTGGTACTCCGTGTCCAGTGCAATCAATAGCGGCAAGCATAATTTTTGATTCTTTGTCTGAAAAAGCTCCATGATTAGTGTTTTCCAAACTTGCAAACCAGTAAAAGTCGCCACTTACAATATCCTTTGGCTGAAGCAATACGAAGCATTCGGGTATTGATTTTTTGATGTTTTCTATTGGCGTAAATATTGTTTCTTGAATACGTTTGGCGTAATTAATACTATCGGTTATTTTTTCATTTTTTTCGTCCAATAGTTTGTTTGCTTTTTGTTTTAAGTTGTATTCTCTAAATATAAAAAATGCTAATATAGAAATTAGTATAAATCCAATAATGAAAGTGTTTCTAAGCCAAATTTGTTTTTCTGCTTCGGTTTGTTGTTTAGCTATTTCAGCTTCTTTTTTTATGAGTTCTTTGTCTTTTTTTTCCGACTCATATTTTGTATTCATTTCTGTTATTTGTTCGCTAACTTGTTCGTTAAATAACGTGTCTTTTAGTTCGGCATACAAGCTTTGGTATTCAAATGCTTTTTTGTAGTTTCCTTTTTGATGATACACCTCAGATAAGCCAGCGTAAGCATCTTTTAAACCATCTTTACTGTTGATTTCTTTCAATAGTGTAACACCTTTGTTTAGGTAAAGCAATGCTTCATCTAGTTTGTTTTCATAAAGGTAGCAATCACCAATATTTACATACGAAACACCCATACCGCGCTTTATTCCTATTCTTTCATTCATACCAGCCGCTTTAAAAAAGAATTCGAGCGCCTTTTCAAATTTTTTTTGACCATAATAAACCCCACCAATGTTTAGATAAGAATCGGCCATTCCTTTTTTGTCACCCAATTCTTCTCGAATAACCAACCCTTTTAAAAGGTTTTTTAGGGCTTCTCGTTGCTCATTTTTTTCTAAATAAACAAGCCCAATATTATTGTAGGTCATCCCTTGCCCCGCTTTATCGTCAATTTTTATGCGTAACTCCAGCGCTTTTTCATAATTCTGTAGTGCTTTATCATACATTCCTTGTCGTAGGTATAATATTCCAATGTTGTTGTAAGAGCCAGCGGTTCCGCTTTTATCGCCAATTTCGTCTCTGATTTTTAACGCTTTTAAATGATTTTCAAGACATTTTTCATAGTTGCCTAAGTTCAGATAAACTAATCCAATATTGTTGTAAGAGTTTGCAAGGCCTTGTATGTCGCCACATTTTTCTCTTATTTGAGCCGCTTTTAAGTGATTTTCTATTGATTTTTCATTTTCTCCTAAATACCAGTATATGCCACCTTTGCTACTTAAAGCATTGCCAACGCCTATAGGGTAGTTGAGTTGTTGTGCCAATTCAAGCGATTTTTCAGCATAATTTAGCGCTTCGGTAAAGTCGCCCGTGCCCTGGTATTGTCTGCTTAAATTGTTTAATGTATTTACTTTGTTGGTATCGTTTATGGTGGTTTTTAAGCTAGCTATTAGTGAGTCTTTTTGATCATTAGAAGCAAAAAGTATCGTTGTGTTTAAAAAAAACAAAGTTGCTATTAAAACACAAATGTTTTTTGCTGAAAAATGCAACAAAAAGTCCTTTTTTTTACTTTTTTTACGCTTTTTTAGCATTTTTCGACAAAAGTTTTAAGTTTTCAGGTGTTTTGAACACAATCTTTTGTCAAATATAGAAAAAATAAAAAGGCGATCATTTTATTGGTCGCCTTTTTGAAGCAATAAAATTTTAATAAAAACAAACAGTTTTCTGTTATTTAATAACTAATCTTTTCGCAAATCGTTCTTCACCAGCAAACCCAATTACATTGTATATC
>JBASCV010000349.1:0-12166 GCA_049651825.1 Bacteroidia bacterium | reverse complement strand
ATAGTTTGTACAAGGCAAATCATTAACTATTGAAGCAATCGAATTAGTGTACGATGTTAAAATAATTGCTATTGAATTACCCTTTTTACCAACACATTGTTTTCGTTTATTCTTGATAACAAAAATTACTTACCCGTGAGACGTGTAATGGCTTTTAAACTCTCTTCGTTATTAGGGTTCAATTGAAGTGATTTTTTGTAGCTATCTATGGCTAATTCCTTTTTACCCATTAATCTGTAAGATTCTCCTAAACCTTGGTGTACCGACCATGAGTCGGGGCAAATAGACTCGTTTAATTTAAATACTTTGTACGCATCTTCTGCTTTTCGTGCTTTTAAAAGTTTAAAACCTATGTTGTTGTATCTGTCGTGAGAATATGATTGCTCAAATGGTGTTAAGTCAGCCAATTCATTCTCAATTACTTTAGTTTTGTTTATGAAATAATCAAACGGGATAATTCCATCGAGTAAATCAGTTTCGTACTTGGAAATACATTGGTCTAGATACATACATCTATCATCGGGTGTGCATAATCCTTTTGTATAAGCATTTAGCATTCTATCGCCATCAATTAAATATACAGTATCGCCTTGAGCAATAATCATTTCATTGAAATTGCAAAAAGCGGCAAGCGCTAATTGTGAGTAGTTTTGAGATGCATTTTTAAATCCGCCATAAGTAGTTTGCCATACTGTTTGAAGTAACTGCACCCCCCCTTCGCAAGGGTTTATTTTTTTGATAACTCCTGCTACGTTTCCTGCACCAGCATGATAGGCGTGTAGTACCAATAATCTAAACCATAAATCCGATTCGTTGTATTGCAAGTGAGCACTATCCAAGATAGTTCTTACATAGGGAATGCATATTCTGCTCAATAAGCGTGATGCTCCATAAGCAGCTCTTTCAATATCTGTTCGTTCATCAATGGTTGAGTTTACAATAAGACCCTGTGCTTTCGCTACCGATTTCATTAACTGAAATGGACCATTTGCGCCTACATTTGATTTTGTTGTAGTTTTGCCCGGACTTTCAATTAACAATATAGCTTGTGCATACCAAGGGTCAACACCATTTTGGCGGAATACGTTAATGGAGCGGTTAATAGTAGGCATTACCTTTTTAAACTCATAAAAATCTCTTTTCCCCGCAGTAATAAAAATCGAAAGGCTATCGGCTATTCCGTTTTGTTTACGGATACTATCTTTGAAAGTGCTTTTTTGAGATTCTGTAAGTTTTGCCCACTCTTTTGTTGAAACTTTTCCTAGCATTTGTCGGTTAGTAGCCAAGCTAACAATAGCCGAGTCAGGACTAAGGAGCATTACCTGTTGCCAAAATTTTGCCTGAGGTAGCGTGTGCCAGCCCTGTGCATACATTGTAGAGTCGTAAACAAATTTCATTTTGGTTATATCGTTATAACCAATAACTTGCTTTTCTACAATTTGCGTATGGGTGTTACCAACACACATTGTTGATTGGGCAAAAGTATTCTTACTATACGCAACTAGCGTTAGTAAAATAAGTAGATATGTTGATTTTAATGATTTCACGGAGCTTATTTTTTGCTAAAATTAATTTTCCAATTTGCAAAAAACTTGGGTTGTGTGTAAAACTTTTTAACAGCGGTTTGTCAACAATCCCTCTAATTGTACGTTTAATTTCTTTTTATAGTTACAAAAAATGTAAAGAAAATTGGGCTTAAAATAATTTATTCAAAATAATTATTCGGAATAGTGTATTTGAATTGTATAAGTTGTAAATTTGAGTTCTGAAAACTACAATTTGTGTAGTGTAAATAGCAAACCACAAACTATAAGCAACAAATTACATATACGTTATGTCAAAAACAAATATACTCGTTGTTGAAGATGAAAGCATTATTGCTAAAGATATTCAACAAAGTTTAAAAAAAATAGGTTACACTGTTGTTGGTGTATGCTCTACTGGTGAAGATGCTGTAAAATCAGCAGAGGAGTTAAGGCCTGATTTGATTTTGATGGATATTATGTTGAAGGGCGAAATTAGTGGTATTGAGGCTGCAACACAGATACGTGAAAAATACAATATACCCGTTATATACCTTACTGCTTATGCAGATGAAAGTACGCTTAACAAAGCTAAAGTTTCTGAGCCGTATGGTTATATTATAAAACCTTTTAAAGAGATTGATTTGCGTACAGCAATTGAAATGTCGATTTATAAGCACGAAAAAGAAACAGATGTAAAAAAGGAAAGAGATTTCTTTTATTCGATAGTTGAAAATAAAGATGCGAAAGATATTCTTTTCGTTAAATCAAATTCTCGTTTAGTAAAAGTAAAATCAAGCGATATTTATTTTGTTGAGGCCTTAAAAGATTATGTGGTAATAAACACAGCTGATGCGCGCTATACGATTCATGCAACCATGAAAGATATCGAGAAAAAGTTGTTTGTTAATGATTTTGTGCGCGTACATCGTTCTTTTATTGTTCGTATAGATAAAATTGTAGCAATAGAACAACCTAATTTGATTTTAGAGGAAGATAAAAAACTTATTCCTATTGGTGGTTCGTATAAAGAAGGTTTGGCGAAACGTTTAAATATTGTTTAATCGTTATAAAAGGTTTTGAGTAAACACTACAATGCCCTGTATAAGCATTGTTCCGTCAATTCCAGCAACGTAAAAATATTCCCCTTTTTTTGAGTTTGTTTTTGCTATAAGTAGTGTGGTAACAATACTTGAAAGAAGTAATACACTCAGCATTTTTTCGTTTATTACTCCTGAAGTATATTCTATTAAAAGTAACACTATTGAGGCAACAATACAGCCAAGAGCTGTGTTTTTTGCTTTATTGTTGCCTAGCAGATGTGCCACAGTTTGAACGTTTTCAGCTTTATCTATTTCAAAATCCCTTATATCAAAAGGAATACATATAGCTATCATGAAAAAAAAACGCTCAAAAATATGAAGTAAACTATTTATAGAAATGGTTTCACTTACTAGTAATACTGGAGTAGTAGCGGTTACCATTGTCCATACCAAAGCAAGTGTAAGTAACTTTAAAATTGGATGTTTACGAAGCTTTATAAAAGGGGTGAAATAAATAATAGATAACAATAACAATGGTGATAAATAGAGCAGTAGTTTTTGATTGCTATACCAAAAGGTAATACAGGTACCCATTAAACCAATACCCGTTTGAAGTTTTATAGCTGTTTGATGTTTGTTGAGCCATGCTCTTCGAATAGAAGCGTTTTGATTTACACTTTTGTAAAATAATCGTTGGAAATTATAAATGAAAAGTGTTGCAAAAAACACGAGCAACAGATAGATTTTGTTGCTCGTGTTTAAGTTTAGTTGTTGGATAGTACTAAACGTTAAACCAACAGCCCCTAAGGCAATAAATATATTGCTAAATAGAATAAAGTCGGAAATACGTTTTAGTATAATCACCGTATATGTAGATGATGTGCTTTGATTTTGCTGTTTTCTAAAGTCATTAGCGAGCCATCAATTGTTCTATTTCTTCAGCTTCAATAGGAATGTTCGCCATTAGGTTTACTGGACCATTTTCGGTTATCAAAATATCGTCTTCAAGACGTATTCCGAGCCCTTCTTCTGGGATGTAAATGCCTGGTTCGCAAGTAAATACCATGCCCGCTTCAAATGTGCGCTGAAAGCTTCCAACATCATGCACATCTAAACCTAAAAAGTGTGAAGTGCCATGCATGAAATATTTTTTATACAAAGGAGCATCAGGGTTTTGAGTAGCAACATCTGTGGCATTTAATAAGCCTAAACCAATTAATTCGGCTTCCATTAATTTGCCTACAGCTTTGTTATAATTGATAAAATTATTGCCAACAACAAGCATTTTAATTGCAGCACGCATTACTCTTAAAACTGCATTATATACGTCTTTTTGACGTTGTGTGAATTTGCCGTTAACTGGCAAGCAGCGTGTTAAATCGCTTGCATAATTGCCGTATTCGGCAGCCACATCAAGTAAAATAACATCTCCCGCTTTACATTCTTTATTATTATCTGTATAATGCAATACACATGCATTTGCACCTGATGCTACAATTGGTCCGTATGCAAAACCGCGTGAGCGATTGCGCACAAATTCATGTATTAATTCGGCTTCAATTTCATATTCCATTACTCCTGGTTTAACAAAACCAAGTAGCCTGCGAAATCCTTTTTCGGTAATGTTGCAAGCTTGTTGCATAATTTCAACTTCGTAGCTCGATTTGATTGCTCTTAGTTCGTGCATAATAGGGGCAGAGCGTTGATAGTTGTGCAGCGGATAACGTTCTTTACACTGTTTTATAAATCTTGCATCGCGTGTTTCAACATCAATAGTGGCACGTGTATGCTCATTCGTGTTTAAGTAAACATTTTCTGCCTGAGCCATTAATCCATTAAAAATGGTGTTAAAGTCTTTTAGCCAATAAATTTTTTTTATACCCGATGTAGCTGTCGCTTCGTGTTTTGTGTATTTATGCCCTTCCCAAATAGCAATGTGCTCATTGGTTTCTTTTAAAAATAGTATTTCACGATTGCTTTCATCTTTTGCATCAGGAAAAATTACAAGTATGCTTTCTTCCTGATCTATCCCTGAAAGGTAAAATATATCGGTGTTTTGTATAAACATCATGCTCCCATCAGCACTAGTAGGCATTATATCGTTAGAATTAAAAACCGCAATGGAGTTGTTTTTTAGTTTTTTAGCAAAACGCTGGCGGTTTTCTATATAAAGTTGAGCTGGAGCCGGAGTATATTTCATGATTTTATTAATTTTTCTTAGAAATACAAAGTTTACAAATAAAAGTCATATACCAAAGTGTTTTTGTTTGATCTGCTAGAACTTGTTGGAAAAATGCAATAATTGAGTGAACTGCAAAAAAGCTGTTAGTGAAAGATTGTAATAATAAAGAGTTTTTTTTTGTTTAGTTACAGGTATATTTAAACAGATACTTAATTAAAAACAAAAAATCCTGCTATAAGCAGGATTTTTCGTTTTGCTTTATTGTATAATTTATTGTATAATAACTTTTTGAGTAGCGACTTGTGCCCCATCTTGTAATTTAACAATATAAACACCCTTTGAGAGGTTTGTTAAATCAATTGTTTGAGATACCGCTTCGGTTGCATATACTTTTTTGCCATAAATGCTGTAAACCTCTATTTGGGAAATAGAAGTATGATTTGAAATGCTCAAAATACCATTTGACGGGTTGGGATATAAAACAGGTGTTTCGTTTTTGTCAAAATCTGAAATGCCTGCAGGTGTTGCACAAGCAGCATAGTCGTGAAATGTTTGTTTTAGGCCTGTATCTGGAGTGGAGTCAACAGCTCCATAATAATGAAGATAGGTATATTCAAGAAGATTATTAGTGCTATCGTAAGAGTAGGTATAAATTTCGCTATAACCAGGTGAAAAAACACCAGAAAATCCATTATAATTAAAACGTTGAATCATATTATTTTGTGAATCGTAATAAAACGAATCTATTTGTGTGAAACCCGTTGTATCAATATTTGTAACGGTTGTATACCTGGCATCTTCAAAGCTTCCGTTCCAATAATCAAAAACCATATTTACCGTACTGTCAGTTTTTTCCCACGAATTATTGTTGTCGTTCCAATTATAATTAACTGTTTTAGATGGAACGTTATTATTATCATAGAAATAATCATTTTTTTTGTTGTTTTTCCAAGTAAGACTACCGGTATTAAATACTTGTTTTGTTTTAGTTGTCAAATTTCCATTGATGTCGTATGAATTTGTGTTAGTTACGCCAGAAACAATTGTACTATTACTAAAATAAAAATAGGTATGTGACAATTGTTTGTTTTGATTATCGTAGGTGTAGGTTTCAGTCTTTGTTGTGTCAAAAATGCCATTATCATCTGACATTTGAAATGATTGAGTGGGAAGTCCTACATTGTTATACGTGTAAGATTCGTAATAAACTGTAACTATTGTGTCGGTATCCTCTAAGAATAAGAACTGTTCCGAAAGTAAATCCGCGCCATTATAAGCAAAACTATCTTTTTGTATATAACTCCCGTTTGGGTTTTCTATCTTGGTTTTTACCTTACAGGTAGGTGTATATGTAAAATAGGAAGTATCACCTGGTGCTACCCAACCTACATTGGGGCCGATGCTCCAACCATAGTCAACTTGATAGGCTGGCTTGTGAGTTGTGGAATTTACTGTTGAGTTATGGCTAAAGCGCTTATTTGACGGGAGTAAGCTACTCACTTTTTGTTGTTGAGCAAACAAGGCGCTGCTAATAAAAGCAAATGCAATTAATGCGTAATTTTTCATCATTGTTTTTAATTTTTAATTGTATTAATAATATTAAGGCGCCAAAAGTACATGAATTTTGAATTTTACATAGTAAAAAAGAATTTTATTTATCCTCCCTGTTTTCCTTAGTTTTATTGAGTGAAAGTAAAAACTCATTTTAGCTTTTGTAAATAAACTGGCTAATAAGAAGTATTTTATTGTAGTGTTTCTTATTGAAGTTTCACCTTAAAAGTAATAAATGGGCTAAAAATTACAGATTTTGAATTGTGGTGAGGCGAAAAGCGAGAAAATAGTCTCTAAATAGTTCGAAAATCTTAAATAGATTGTTTCTAAATTAGCAAATACTGGCATAAACCTGAAATGATTCAGTTATTTATTTGATAAAAATCATTTCGGATGTTAACTTTGTTCTTCGAAAAACTAATTTCTATAAAATTACGCACAATTATGAGTAACGCAACTTCAACCAATTTTTTGCAGTCATCACTAGGGAAAAAAGTAGTAATGGGTATTACTGGCTTGTTTTTAATTTCTTTTTTGGTGGTACATTGTTTAATTAATGCCTTTATTTTTGTTAATGATGGTGGCCTATTGTTTAATGAAGGGGCTCACTTTATGGGACATACTGTAATAATACGTATAATGGAAATTGTACTTTTTATCGGTTTTGTGGTTCATATATTACAATCCCTGTTTTTAACCTTACAGAATAGAAAAGCGCGTCCGGTAAAATATGCTGTGGATGGTGGTGCCGCTAACAGTAAATGGTATTCTCGCTCAATGGGTTTGTTGGGTACTTTATTGTTGTTATTTTTGATTATACACTTGGCGCA
Source organism: Bacteroidia bacterium (assembly GCA_049651825.1). Lineage (GTDB taxonomy): Bacteria > Bacteroidota > Bacteroidia > 2-12-FULL-35-15 > 2-12-FULL-35-15 > 2-12-FULL-35-15. The sequence continues at coordinate 5,037 of JBASCV010000349.1, read as the reverse complement.
TTTTTGGGTAAAATCAAGAGTAACAGGAATTACAGCTTTTGATGCAAATGGGCACGAAAATTTATATGCCATTATGCAGGAAGTTTTCCAAAACCTTTGGGTTGTTGTTGTATACGTTTTAGGTTGCATTTCATTAGCTTACCATTTGATGCATGGCTTTCAATCGGCATTTCAAACATTGGGTTTAAATCATCCTAAATACACACCAGTAATAAAATCAACAGGATTTTGGTTTTCAATTGTTATTTCAGTGATTTTTGCCGCTATGCCAATTGCTATGTATCTAGGGTTGGTGAAGTAGCAATTATTTTAAACTTATTAAACGAACATTAGCTTCTAAAATATATGTCAAAATTAGATTCAAAAATTCCTGAAGGACCACTAGAACAAAAGTGGGAGAAGTATAAATCGTCTGTAGCTCTTGTAAATCCAGCTAACAAAAGAAATTTGGAAATTATCGTTGTTGGTTCGGGTTTGGCTGGTGCATCAGCTGCATCTTCACTTGCTGAAATGGGCTATAAAGTAAAAGTGTTTTGTTTCCAAGATTCAGCACGTAGAGCGCACTCTATTGCTGCTCAAGGAGGTATTAATGCTGCAAAAAACTATCAAAACGATGGCGATAGCACATACCGTCTATTTTACGACACTATTAAAGGTGGCGATTACCGTGCACGCGAAGCAAATGTGTATCGTTTGGCATCGGTAAGTTCTAATATTATTGACCAATGTGTGGCAAGTGGTGTTCCGTTGGCACGTGAATATGGTGGATTGTTGAGTAATCGTTCGTTTGGTGGAACACAAGTTCAACGTACGTTTTATGCTGCCGGACAAACAGGTCAACAATTATTATTAGGTGCATATAGCGCATTGCAACGTCAAGTAGGATTGGGTACTGTAGAAATGTGTGCACGTCATGAAATGTTGGATGTAGTAATTATTGATGGCAAAGCACGTGGTATTATTGCTCGCGATTTAGTAAGCGGTAAATTAGAACGCCATTTTGGTCATGCAGTATTGCTTTGTACAGGTGGTTATGGCAATGTATTTTATTTGTCGACCAATGCAATGGGTAGTAACGTTACAGCAGCTTGGAAAGCACATAAAAAAGGTGCATTTTTTGGAAACCCTTGTTTTACACAAATTCATCCAACGTGTATTCCTGTATCAGGCGATCATCAATCAAAATTAACATTGATGAGCGAATCATTGCGTAACGATGGACGTATTTGGGTTCCTAAAAAACAAGGTGATACTCGCAAACCAAACGAAATTCCTGAAGAAGAAAGAGATTATTATTTAGAGCGCAGATACCCTGCATTTGGTAACTTGGTGCCACGTGATGTGGCTTCTCGTGCGGCCAAAGAGCGTTGCGATGCTGGTTACGGAGTAGGTAATTCAAAAATGGCGGTGTATTTGGATTATAAAGCGGCAATTGATCGTTATGGAAAAACTCAAGCTAAAAAATTGGGTATTGATAATCCAACTGCTGCTCAGTTAAAAGAATTTGGTAAACAAGTAGTACAAGAAAAATATGGTAATTTGTTTGAAATGTACGAGCAAATTACGGGCGAAAACCCTTATGAAGTACCAATGCGTATTTACCCTGCAGTACATTATACAATGGGTGGTTTATGGGTTGATTATAACTTAATGACTACCGTGCCTGGTATGTATGCATTAGGGGAAGCTAATTTTTCTGACCACGGTGCTAACCGCCTTGGAGCCTCAGCATTGATGCAAGGTTTAGCGGATGGCTATTTTGTTATACCATACACAATAGGTGCTTATTTATCAAAAGAAATTAGTGTAAAACCAATTTCAACAGATCATGAGGCATTTGTAGCAGCCGAAAAAGAAGTTCAAGCTACAATTGATAAGTTTTTTGCAATAAAAGGTACTAAGTCTGTTGACTATTTCCACAAGCGTTTGGGTAAAATAATGTGGGATAAATGTGGAATGGCGCGTAACGAAAAAGGTTTAAAAGAAGCGATTTCAGAGATTAAAGCACTGCGTGAAGAGTTTTGGAAGGATGTACGTGTTCCAGGAACTAACAATGAATTGAATCCCGAGTTGGAAAAAGCGGGTCGTGTTGCTGATTTTATTGAGCTTGGTGAATTGATGTGTATTGATGCTTTGAATCGTACAGAATCTTGTGGCGGTCACTTCCGTGAAGAATCACAAACCGAAGAAGGTGAAGCATTACGTAAAGATGAAGAATTTTCGTATGTTGCGGCATGGGAAAACAAAGGCAATCATACTTACGAATTACACAAAGAAGAATTGAAATTTGAATCAATAAAAATTGCAGCACGTAGTTATAAATAGAAATAAGATATAAGTATCAAGACACAAGATTTAAGTCTTGATTCTTACGTCTTGAATCTAAAAAAAATAAAGATATGAGTGGAAACATGAATTTAACGCTAAAAGTTTGGCGTCAGAAAGATGCAAAAGCAAATGGTCAATTAGTTACCTATCCAGTAAAAGATATATCGCCTGATATGTCGTTTTTGGAGATGTTTGACGTATTGAATGAGCAACTTATCAATAAAGGTGAAGAGCCAATTGCATTTGATCACGATTGTCGTGAAGGTATTTGCGGAATGTGTAGCATGTTTATTAACGGTCGACCGCATGGACCTAAACGTGGTATTACTACCTGTCAATTACACATGCGATCATTCAAAGATGGCGATACTATTGTAGTTGAACCATGGAGAGCGGCAGCGTTTCCTGTTATTAAGGATTTAACGGTTGATCGTTCTGCATTTGATAGAATTATATCAAAAGGTGGATTTATTTCTGTGAATACAGGCAATGCACAAGATGCAAACAATATCCTTATTCCAAAACCTGATGCAGATGCTGCTTTTGAAGCTGCTGCATGTATTGGTTGTGGTGCTTGCGTTGCAACGTGTAAAAATTCATCGGCAATGTTGTTTGTTTCTGCAAAAATTTCTCAATTAGCGTTATTGCCTCAAGGACAAGTTGAGCGTACCACGCGTGCTAAAAATATGGTGTCTCAAATGGATGCGGAAGGGTTTGGAAATTGCTCCAATACTGGGGCTTGCGAAATAGAATGTCCGAAAGGAATTTCGCTAGAAAATATTGCCCGTATGAACCGTGAGTTTTATATGGCAAATATTAAGGAATAATTTATTTGTTATTGTTCGAAAAATGGCTGTCTTAGTAACTAAGGCAGCCATTTTTGTTTTCTTTGTTTTTTATTTAATGGGTATGATTTTTTTAATTTGATTCAATATGTTAGCAAGCTTACTAATTATTTGAAATAAAAATTGCGTTGTATAGAAAAGTAATATGCTGGATATGAACGTACGTACGACCGACCTACTATTGGTGCTGAAACAGAGAAATCGATTTTTAGATTAGAGTTGAAAACGAATTGTATCGATGGACGAAATTCGATATAATTTCCTTTTGTTAAACCTTTTGCTTCAACTATTGTTACTTCTTTTTCGTTGTTTAGTATTTTTGCACCTTGGTAAGCTTTGCCTACCAGTTCGGTGTAAAAGTTTACGTTTAATTGCTTGTAATCGTTGTAGTTTACTGGAATGTATAACCAACCTGCAGCAACGCTATAGGTTAGTGCATTGCCATAGGCTAATGACATGTTTGTTTCGTTTTGATGGTAATAGTAGTTTTGTGGAAATATTGCACCTAAGTTAGCTGAAAAAGCAAATCTGTTTTCTAGTTTTGTTGCTGTTATCCCCATTGCAACACCGCTGTTATCGCCCATTAGAGATGGTTCGGTTTCATCATGTGCCTGATTTCCTCCTGCTACTTCTAAATAGCCGACCATTCTTAAATATTTTTTATGCTCATCAATACTCAGAAATCGATATCTGATATTTAAATTTAAGTTGGAAAACACGTATGGGTATTTTTTTCCTTTATCTACTCCACTTGTTTGAAACTGTTTGTTGTTAATGTTATCTATAAAGTCAGAAGGGAGGCTTTTGTTATGATGATTTGAAAAATTAAATGATTGTGTAATCATCCAACGTGATGTTAATCCTAAGGAAAAACGTATACTTTGTAAATTTCTAAATTGTGCAAACTCTTGATACATTTCGCTATATATGCGTATGCCCAAAACACCTTTAGGCAGGTTGTTGGCTGATTCTATGTGCGGAAACATGTCTTGGCTTTTAGCCATAGATAGCATGCATGTTATAAAGTAGATTGAAATTATTTTTTTCATAAAATACTTATTATGTATTTGTCTCCATTAAACTCGCCTGCTGTTTCACAAAACACTTCATTGGGGTGTTCTAACTGCCATTTCGAAAATTCTTTTTTGCTCAGGTACCTTTTGTCTATAAACAGAAATTTTTGTTTGCCATTTAATAATTTATTATTTGGAGTTATAATTTTATAACTATCGCCTTTTAACTCTATACAATTGCTATTTGATACCTGTATAGAATTTAGCAAGCATATTCCATTACACTTTCCAATTGAGAATCCTGCATCGATTATTTTTTCGGCAATTAATTTAAAGTTAGCTTTCTTAGTAGTGTCAAATGTTATAAAGGCTGTAGTTGTATTCAAATCAATTGTTAAACTATCTATAAAATCAAGTGTTTTTATGGATTTGTAGGCAGCAAATGAGGATGAAGAGGAGATAATACCATTGATTTGTATTTCAGCTGAAATGAACTGTGCATTTATGAAACAACAGTGAAGAATAAACAATACAGTTAAAAAACGAAATCTGCTTTTCATGTGTTTAGGAAATTGTTACAACAAATATAGTCATAGGTTTGCATTAAAACATTTTGTGTTTTATGTCTTTTATCAATGTTGCTTTTGTTCCATCATTGGAAAAACATGCAAAACAAAAGGGAATAATGCATCCATTGATTCTTGCGCTCCTCTTAGCGAACCAGGCAATGTAATAATCAGTGATTGATTTCTTATTCCAGCAATACCTCTGGACAACATAGCGTAAGGCATTCTGTTTTGTCCGTAATTGCGAGCGAATTCCATTACTCCTGGAATTTCTCGGTCTAGTAG
>JBASCV010000348.1:0-15460 GCA_049651825.1 Bacteroidia bacterium | reverse complement strand
GTAAATGGGCGTTCTGTATCTTTTTCGCGTAAAACACGGTATTTTTCGGCACCAAGTAACTTTTTCCACTCTTCCTCTGTTCTATAAACTTTATTGTTCATATTCATTTAAAATTAAAAAGCCATACATCTTACAATAAGAAATATGGCTTTATATACGTTTAAAATCAAAAGTTAATCGTCTGTTGGTTCTGGTGCTTTTTCAAAACTCGCTTTTTTAGGTTTAATCTTTTTAATAAACATCACATTAATAAGCTCGTCTTCCATCGTTAAAATGGTTTTTGAAATACCATTGGTAATGGTGATGGGGAAATCGTAACGTAATTTTTTCTTTATAATGCTGTATGTTCCGTCTTCCATTTTGGTGTACATAGCAATTACTTTTCCATCTTTTACTTCACATTTTCCGTTAAAACATTCCGCATCGCTACCATTTCTAAAGGTAACAATCACATCAGTGTATGTTCCATCAGCAACATCTTCGGCACCACGTTCTTCAAATTTTTGAGCCCATTTTAAGTAACAATTACTATCTGTGTTTTTTGTTGTTTGTGAAAACAAAACAGAGCTAATGCTTAATATTAGTGAAATGGTTAATATTGTTTTTCTCATATCTTTATAAGTATATTCTTAGCGCAATATCAAAATACAATTGTAAATATATATAAATATTCTTAAATAATTTATAATGTTATTGTTAAAGCGCTTATTTTTATATTTCTATATTTAGGAAATAGCCATTGGTAAATAGTAATCGTTGAGGGTATGATAAACACATCTATTATAAAAGATAATTTTACAGAAGCACAACAGCTTTTGTCGCAGTTTTTGGCCGATTCTAAAAACCTTGTGGCAATAGAAGCTGCAGGCACTTTGTTAATAAATGCTTTTAAAGCGGGTAACAAGGTTTTTTCTTGTGGTAATGGAGGCTCTATGTGCGATGCAATACATTTTGCTGAGGAGCTAAGCGGTCGCTTTCGCGAAAATCGTAAAGCCCTTCCTGCAATTGCCATTGCTGATGCTTCACACATTTCGTGTGTGGCAAATGATTATGGTTATGAATTTATTTTTTCGAGGTATTTAGAAGCCCTTGGCAATAAAGGTGATGTGTTGCTTGCCATTAGTACCAGTGGTAATTCGGCCAATGTGCTAAAAGCTATTGCTACAGCTAAAGAAAAAGGAATGTTGGTTATTGGGCTTACAGGAAAAGATGGCGGAAAAATGGCAACATTGTGCGATGTTGAAATACGCGCTCCGCACAGTAAATATGCCGATAGAGCTCAAGAAATACACATCAAAGTAATTCACTCGCTTATTCAATTGGTAGAAACAAGTATTTAAATGCAACTGCTATGCTAGTAAAAACCTTTGGTAGTGCTGTGTATGGAATTAATGCAACCACCGTTACGGTTGAAACAAACATTAATCCTGGTGTAAATTTTATGCTGGTAGGTTTGCCCGATAGCGCTGTAAAAGAAAGTCAGCAACGGATTGATGCTGCGCTTAAAAATAATGGGTACAAAATTCCTGGTAAAAGCATTGTTATTAATATGGCTCCAGCCGATATTCGAAAGGAAGGTTCGGCTTATGATTTAACCATTGCTGTTGGTATACTTGCTGCATCCGAACAAATACAAGCAACACGTATTGGCGATTTTATAATTATGGGCGAGCTGTCGCTTGATGGTGGTTTACAGCCTATTAGAGGGGTATTGCCAATTGCTATTCAAGCTCAAAAAGAGGGCTTTAAAGGAGTAATTTTACCAACTCAAAATGCAAAAGAGGCCGCTATTGTTGCTGAGTTGGAAGTTTACGGAGTAGATAACATTAAACAGGTTATTGATTTTTTTAATGATACTGCAACACTAGAACGTACAATAGTAAACACACGTGAAGAGTTTTTTGCAAAACTGAATAGTAGTGATTTTGATTTTGCTGATGTAAAAGGGCAGGAAAACATTAAGCGAGCACTCGAAATTGCAGCAGCCGGAGGACACAATGTTATTTTAATTGGTGCACCTGGTGCTGGAAAAACGATGTTGGCAAAGCGCTTGCCCACCATATTACCTCCCATGAGCTTGCAGGAAGCACTCGAAACAACTAAAATACATAGTGTAGCAGGTAAAATGGGCAAAAATGTAGGGCTTATTTCTATTCGTCCGTTCCGTTCGCCACATCATACCATTTCTGATGTGGCTTTGGTTGGTGGTGGCGGTGTACCGCAACCGGGAGAAATTTCATTGGCACACAATGGCGTACTTTTTTTAGATGAATTGCCCGAATTTAAACGTACTGTTTTGGAAGTAATGCGTCAACCGCTGGAAGACCGTGTAGTAACCATTTCTCGTGCTAAATTTTCGGTAGAATATCCCGCTAGTTTTATGTTAGTGGCTGCTATGAATCCTTGTCCGTGTGGGTATTACAACCATCCCGAAAAAGACTGTGTTTGCCCTCCCGGAACTGTACAAAAATATTTGAATAAAATATCCGGTCCATTGCTGGATAGGATTGACATACACATTGAAGTTACACCAGTATCTTACAACGAATTATCGGCCGAACGACAATCAGAAAAAAGTGTTGCCGTGCGTGAACGTGTTATAAAAGCACGAGAAATACAACAAATGCGCTACTTGAACAATGATGGCATTCATTGCAATGCTCAAATGGGTTCAAAGCAATTGCGTACCATTTGTAAACTTAGCGATGCTGGAAATGAGCTATTAAAAACAGCAATGGAAAAACTTGGCTTATCGGCACGAGCTTACGACAGGATTTTGAAAGTGGCTCGCACCATTGCCGATTTAGACAATTCAACAAACATTGAAACTAATCACTTAGCCGAAGCTATTCAATACCGAAGCCTTGATAGAGAGGGTTGGGCAGGCTAGTTTTATTGCTTATTTCTAATTAAGGTGTTTTATCTTTCAATATTCAGCATCTTATGATTAATTTAGCACTTGCGCATTTTAAAAGTATATGCTTAAAAACAAATTTATATATATAATTTTTGTACTTCTGGTTACTATTTTTTGTTTTGATTCTTCGGCTCAAACATCAAATAATGATAGCATTATGGCTGCGTCTTACTTTGAAAACGAAGATTATGGCCGTGCTTTAAAATTGTATCTACAGCTTTTTCAAAAGGATAAACAAAACTTAAATGTAAACTATAAAATAGGTTGTTGTTACTTGCAGTTGAATGACGATAAATCCAGAGCCATTCCTTTTCTTGAATATGTATATACCAAAGGTGGAATAAATAATCCGGACCTACTTTTAAATATAGGTAGGGCTTACATGTATGCCTATAATTTTGAAGACGCACTTACCTTTTTTACTGAATACCGAAGAATCATTTATGAAAAACGTTTCGAGTTACTTGAGAACTATTATGAAGATTGTTTGGAGGGCAAAATTGATTATCAGAAAAAAATACCCAATAATAATTTTGGTGTTGTTGACCGCTGTATCGAAAACTGCGAAAGTGCAATTGAGCTTTTTAAAACTCCTGTTAATGTAACTTTTGAGCATTTAGGCAAAGAAATTAATTCTCCGTATGCCGATTACAATCCTTTTGTTAGTAAAGATGAAGGAACGCTTTATTTTACTTCCAGACGTCCTTCAAATGCTGACGATACGCTCTCTCGTTGGGAAACCGAATTTCAATCGGATGTATATGTATCTAGGGTAAAATATGGTGAGTGGGATACTGCAAGAAAGTTTGGCAGTTTTGTAAATACTTCTGATGATGAGCAGTGTGTTTATGTAAGTCCGGATGGAAAAAATATGATTATTTCGCAAGATAATGAACGCTCTCGGGGCGATTTATTACTTGTTCCATTGGATGTACAATCGGGTACACCACAAAGTTTTTCGGGTCCAATTAATACACAGTTTGGAGAATACGAAGGCTGTATTGTGGATGAAGGCAATATGGTTATATTTTCAAGCGATAGAGATGGAGGCCTTGGTGAAAGTGATTTGTATATTGTTAAAAAACTTCCCAATGGCAGATGGGGATTGCCTTATAACCCGGGTGCTGTTTTAAATACAAAGTATAAAGAAGCCTTTCCTATTTTTGATGAAAAAAAGAATATTCTTTATTTCGCATCTCAAGGTCATACAAACATGGGTGGATATGATATTTTTATGTCGGTATTTGATACTGCCACCCAGCAGTTCGAAACAGCTGTAAATATGGGTTATCCAATTAATTCGCCCGATGATGATATGTTGTTTTCGCTGGCAGAAAACGGACGAGAAGGATATTTTGCATCAGTAAGAAAAGAGGGATATGGAGATTTAGATATCTATAAAATGTCGTTTAACGCTATTGAAAAGCGTCCTTCAGTTATTAGAGGTGCTGTTTCCTTTAAAGAAGGCGATTCCGTGAGAAAAGAAATATCGGCTATTATCGCAATAAAAGATTTGATTACGAACAAAGAGTTAGATTCTAAAAAAGTAAACTTTCAAACCGGACGTTATATTTTTGCAGTAAATAATCCCGGAAAATACCTTATAACACTCAAAAGTGATGGGTTTAAAAATTTTGAGCAAGAAATAAATTTGTACGATAAATCGGATTATGCGTTTGAAATTGAAAACAATGTAGTGCTTGAAAAAAAGTCAGTCGATTCCTTATTAGCAAAACAATTAGCTGCAGAAAATGTATATGACTCTACAAAAACGGTAAGCTTAAACACCTTACCTGTAAATGTTATTGTTTGGGGATATATAAAAACGGATGATACGGTTGCAATGGACATTAATGCTACAGTTATTGTTAAAGATGCTGCTACACACCAAGATATTATAAAGAAAAATGCGAATCCTAAAAGTGGAAAATACACTTATAGTGTAATGCCTGGTAAATATATCATGAATATAAATAGTCCCGGTTATGAAACATTTAGCGAACAAATAAACACACAAGAAAAACAAGATTTTTTTGCCACAGGAAAAAATATTGTGTTAAAAAGAACAAATAATTCGGCTAGTGTATCTAAATCAGCCCCTGTTGTTCAAACTACTAATCAGTCTAAAAAAATTGAGAATACAAATATCATTAAAGAAAAAATCTTGCCAGTTGAAAAAACGGCAAGTCCCGTTTTAACAAAAGAAGAAATAACACCAATAAAAACAGAACAGACAATAAAAGACACAGCAAATGCCTCCCAAATCATTTTTGTTGATCCCAATCAAAATCAAGAAACAGATTCAGTTAAAGCAACCGATTTGATAAAAAAAGACAATACTGAAAAATTGCCAGTAAAAAAAGCAACCACCACACCAGCAAAAAAAGCACCGAGCAAAGCCCCTGTAAAAACAAATTCAAAAAAACAACCGCAAAAAAGTACAACAAAAAAAGCGGCCCCCGCAAAAAAAGCTACTACTAAAACAAAAAAAGGGAATACTAAATTTTTATAGTGTTAAAGTAACTTTTTGTTTTAAAATAACGTTTAATGTAAAAAAACGTTGCCCAATGAAACCGCTTAGTACAAATTGGATTGTTGAAAATCATATTGATTTTGAATACAAAAAATACCAGTTGCTTGCGTATTTGCAGGAGATAAAACAAGAGTTTAAAGACGAAAAGCTCTATCCCGCTTTGAGCGATTTAATTAATCATTATAATAACCTTGTTACGCTTAAAAATAACAAACAACAATTGAGCCAATCATTTAAAAAAATACTTTCTAAAATAGATTTAGAACAGTTGAAATTGATTTACGAAAGCGAAGAAAAAGACAGTGAATTAATAAATGAGTTAGAGTGCATCATTAATTTTTCTCTCCCTCACATGGAGCGTCATGTAAAAGAAGGGAAAGAAATATATGCTGTTATTGAAAACGATATGCAAATCGAACCCATTGGATTAACCCCTTTAAACACTAATGAGGGCTATATGTTTATTTGCGATGGAAAGCAGAATGATACCCATGTTCATCAATATAAAATTACTTTTTTTGAACATGCCGATGAAAAATACCGAGGAATACATACAAATTACATCAACACGTTTTCTCATTCTTTTGTAAATACTTACGAAAACATTAAACTTCAATTAATTAAAGATATCCCCCAATTGCCAACCCCTGCTGTGTATGCAATAAGTAGCGGTAAACAATATCCGCTTGACGAAAGCTTTATGCCTATTGCAAAACGGACATTGGTAAAGTACATTAGCACCATTAGTTAGTTTTATAATTTTTGTTAGTAATAGTGGTACTAAATAATTTTTTTACATTTGGTTTTTCATTTCTTAAAATGATTGCCAGTATAAAATGTTGTCTTCTAAAAAAGTCCTCTTAAATAAAATAATCAATACTGGTGTTCGAAGCAATTATCAGCTTTGGGAGGTTTATCTTACACGAAAGTTGAATTTTGTTGCTTTAATTACGCTTGCAAACATGATTGCTGGTGTTGTTTTTTTTGAGCTTGCTGGTTATCAATCTTTTAATATTGATTGTTCTGTTGGTTTTTTTGCAGCACTCATTGTATTTATCATAAACAAATACAAAGGATATATCTGGGCCATTTATTGGTTTTATTGTTATGGATTTTATTTTCTTATACCTGTAAATTTAAAGTTAGGTAGCCATTCTTATGCCTTGTTATTTTATTTCCCTATGATTATAAGTATGGTGCAAATGTTGGCCAGAAAAGAAACGGTAAATCACTTGATGGTGCTGAGTGGAATTTGCCTTGCTTCTGTATCAATAGTAGCTGTAGGTTATAAATACCATCTAATGGATTTGAATTTGCCGGAAGGTGTAACGGATAACCTTCGTTTTTTTCATATTATATTAGGTTTTCTTACTGCTATGTCATTTGTGATAATTATGGTTTTAGAATCACTAAAACAGGAGGCAATTATTCAAAAGGTATTAAGGGAAAAGGAAATATTACTTTCTGAGGTATTTCACCGTGTAAAAAACAATATGAATATTATTACAAGTTTGTTGAATTTAAAGAAAAACATGTCAGACTCGCCAGAAGTGGCTACAGCTCTTGAGGATTGTAGAGGAAGGGTTTTTGCTATGGCATTGGTACATGATAACATCTTTAAAACAAGTAGTTTTAAGGATTTAAATTTTAAGGAATATGTAGTTAATTTGGTTCGCGAAATTATAAATACATTTGGCAATGATGATAAAACTCAAATAAATATAGATGCAGATGAAGTTTATTTGGATATTTCGCAGGCAATTCCTTGCGGATTAATTTTGAATGAACTTATTACCAACTCTTTTAAGTACGCACAACTTGAAAATGAAAAGTTGAAAATAGAAATAACCTTAAAACAAACAAAAAGCAGTATTGAGTTGAGGGTTTCAGATAATGGCCCAGGTATGTTAGATAAAATGTTGGAAAACACAAATGGCTTAGGATTGGAGCTGATAAAGTCGTTGGTAGAACAGCTTGGTGGTACGTATTGTTTTACCAATAATAATGGATTGCATTTTACACTTCGATTTGCCGACTCTAAATTAGCTATTGACAAGTAGTTGCAATAGCCTTATATTTACCTTTTATTCAAATAAAAACATCAATGAAGTCAAATAAAATACTTGCAACAATTATTTTTGTATCAATGTTTAGTGGTATAATTAACTCTTGTAAAAAAGAGGAGCCAGCAACCGAACCAAGCCCTACAACAACTCCTACAAATACATTGCCTTCTGGCACAAGTTATATTGAACCTAGTACGCAACGAAATACAGGGAATGCTGCACTGGGCGAAGATTTTATAAAAAATGGGAATTTTGCTTTTGCAGGAATTCCTACACCACAGTTTCCTTATTCTTCTTCTACCAATGAGTTGGGAAGAACAGGTGTAAACGCAACCATTCCATATAATTATACTCAGGTAACTGCTTTTAATGGTGTTCAGGTGGTTGCACCAAACTGTTTAACATGTCATGCTTCTTATCTTGGTAATCAATTTATTTTAGGTTTAGGAAACTCATTAGAAGATTTTACCACAGATGTTTCTGGAAACATTCCACTTATAGATAATTATATTTCTCAAACTTATGGTGGTACTTCATCGCCCGAATATCAGGCATATGAGCCTTTTAGCACAGGGATGAAATCTTTAGGACCCAATACAATTACTAAAACTAGGGGCGTTAATCCGGCAAACAAATACGCTTATATATTAGCGGCTCATCGCAATAACCAAGATTTGGTTTGGCAACAAACGCCAAGTGTACCAATGGTTCCAGATGTAGTTCCGTCTGATATTCCTGCATGGTGGTTGATGAAGAAAAAAAATGCACTTTATTACAATGCAAATGGTACAGGCGATTTTTCTAAAGCTATTATGGCTTCAACACTGCTTACGGTAAAAGATACGAGTTATGCACGCATTGTAGATAATCATTTTGTGAATGTTTTAGCATACCTAAAAACAATTGAGCCGCCTGTTTATACTGAGCCTATTAATTCAGAACTTGCGGCAGACGGTAAATTAATTTTTACAGCTAATTGCGTTAAATGTCATGGAAGTTATGGTGATACAGAAACGTATCCCAATCTTTTGGTTGATTTAGCAACCATTCAAACAGATGGGTTGTTGGTAAATGCTCAAATGGCATCCGACTTTTTTACTAATTGGTATAATCAAAGCTGGTTTGGTACAGGTGCTAATCCTGGCCGTATAACTCCTAGAAACGGTTACATTGCTCCTCCACTTGATGGTGTTTGGGCTACAGCTCCTTATCTTCACAATGGGTCGGTCCCCGATTTAAATACATTGCTTAAAAGCTCAACCCGACCAGCTTATTGGACGAGAAGTTTTACTGCAACAGATTATAACTATACCAATGTAGGCTGGAATTATACGGTTCTTACTAGCCCCAACTCAACATGTTATAATACTGATTTGCTAGGTTATAGTAATAGTGGCCATACCTTTGGCGATCACTTGAGTGATGACGACAGAATGAAATTGATAGAGTATTTGAAAACGCTGTAAAAGGGTTTTGTTTGAATACAAAATTTTGTTTCAATAATGAGTTTTATTCACTAGCATACGATTATAGCAGAAATAATTACTGTGTTTTCGCTATTATGGTGTGCTATAATTGCCCGCCTATTTAACATAAAACACGTCTTAAAATAACCTTAATGTGTAATATGAGCCTGTTTTTTGTGTAAATTTGCTTTCGGTTATATAAAAATATAAACCAAGCTTTAAATTTATTATTCCTTAATTTCAATGAAAAAAATCACTTACACTTTACTGTTTTTAGTAGCGTTTAATATTGCAGCTTTTGCGCAAGCTATTTTACCTACATCATGGAGTTTTGCAACTACAACATTACCAACAGGTTGGACAGCTACTGACCCTATTCCAGGATATTATACCGCATCTGGGAACACTCCACCTGCTTATAAATTTGATGCAACAGGCGATAAAATAACAATTGCTTTTGGTAGCAACCCTGGCAATGTTACTTATTATATTGCTGGTAATTCTTTTTCGGGTGGTACTTTTTTGGTAGAAGAGTCGGTTGATGGAAATACGTATACAACCTTGCGTTCACACACCTCTTTAACAAGTACTTATACTATGTTTACTGATGTTCCTAATAATTCATCACGTTACATAAGATTTAATTATTTCACTAAAGTTTCTGGTAATGTTGGTTTAGATGATGTTTCAATTGCTGTAGGAGCAGCTGGGCCTGAGCAAGAAATTAATGTAAAACAGTCTATAACAACCATACTTAACGGTGGAACATACATTCCCGTTTCGGCTGTTGGGGTTAGTAACATTACAACTTTTACTATTGAAAATCTTGGAACAACGGATACACTTCATATCTCGCCAACATCTATAACAGGTGCTAACTTTGCTGATTTTAGCATTTTGTCGTACCCATCTACAGTAAATCCGAATAGCACTGTCGACTTAGTAGTTGAGTTTATTCCATCAGTAGCTGGTACACGCCAAGCCGTACTAGAAATTCCTAGTGATGACGCTGATGAAGCAACCTATATTGTTAACTTATATGGTATTGGTGGCACTCTAGCTACTGAACCAACTGTACAGGCAACGGGTTTAACATTTAGTAATGTTAAGTCGTATACGTTAAGTGCTTCTTTTACTGCGGCATCGCCTGCACCAGAAGGCTATTTGGTGCTTAGAAAAACAGGTTCGGCAATTACTGATGTTCCAACAGATGGTATGGCGTATGATAGAGGAGATATGGTAGGCAGTTCAAAAGTTGTATACAGCGGAACAGCTACATCGTTTACACCAAATAATATTGTTGCAGGAACAAATTATTATTTTGCTGTATTTACCTATAATGGTCCAGAAGGATATAGAAATTATTTAACAACAAGTCCGTTAGCTGCAAATGTAACTAGTTTAGGTTCTATGCAAGCATCTACTTATTATAATGGAATTAATACTTCAAGTTCAACCTTTTTAACGGATTTGCATAATAAAATAAATCCTCATACACAATTGTTTTACAGCAATTACGGGCCAGCTGTAGTAAATGCATTTGCATCGCGTGATACGGTTGATAATCAAAGAGTTATAACCTGCGCATATAGTGGAGAAAATAAGCTATATACAGAACCTTTTGATTGGACGGGAACAGGTTTTAGTCGTGAACACACCTTTGCTCATAACTGGATGCCAACAAATCCAGCACAAGAATTGCCAGAATATGAAGATTATCATCATTTGTTTCCAACAAATCAAGATGATGCAAATGCTGTACGTAGCAACAATCCTTTGGGAGAAGTGGTGAATGTAACGTCTTCTTATTTAGGATGTAAATATGGACAAGATGCACATGGAAATAATGTGTTTGAACCACGAGATGAACATAAGGGCGATGCTGCTCGTGCAATGATGTATGTTGCAACCTGCTATACTACGGTTGGCGGTAATAGTTGGGCTTTCCCTAATCCAATAAGCAATACAATACCGTATGGTCAAGATCAAAATATTTTGAAAACATGGAACTATCAAGACCCTCCTGATGCTTGGGAAATTGCTCGTAACGATTTTATTGAATCAATACAAGGCAATAGAAATCCATTTGTAGATAGTATTCATTTTGCTTGTTTCATTGACTTTACTACAATGACAAAGCTGAATGGGCCAAATGTACCTTGTAATGCAGAGGTGTTAAGTGTGGCTGACAATAAAAACAATATAGATTATATGTTTGTTGCTCCCAACCCTAATAATGGAACATTCGCAATCAATTACATTGCTTCACATAACCAAACAGTAACTGTAAAACTTATAGATGTTTTGGGCAGAGAAGTATTTAGTCATAAGGCAAATGCCAATAACGGTTTTAATAATATAGACATTACAACTAAAGATTTGAATAAAGGAATTTATTTGGTAGAGTTATATACTGAAAGTGATAAAAAAATAGAGCGAATTGTCATAAAATAAAAAGTGCGCTATCTTTAGTACGAGAGCTTTCTCATAAAAGAGAAAGCCCTTTTTGTTTAGCTTTGTTATTTGCAATCAAATCCTATTTATATTTGAACATCTCAATACTCATGAAAAAAATAATACTATTCTTTGTTTTTATGCTTGTGGTTTTACTTTCTGTAAAAGCACAAAAGTTGCCAACAGATTCGCTTATTCAGTTGTTGAATACTGCTAATGATACTACTAAAAGTAAGCTTTTAACTGATTTAAGTTGGGAATACATTGCCGTAGGTGATTATGTACACGCTGCCGAAAAGATTGAAGAAGCAATTGCATGGGCAGAAAAGATCAACTATAAAAAAGGATTGGCTCAATCGTTCAATATGAAAGGTATTTTGTATTGGTTTCAAGGAAATTATCCTCAGGCATTAGATTTTCAATACAAAGCTTTAAAAATAAGTGAAGAGATTGGCGATAAGGCAAGAATTGCAGGTTCATTAAACAATATAGGGAGCATTTTTCATGAGCAAGGCGATTTAAAAAAGGCCTTGGACGATCAATTAAAGGCTTTGAAAATATATCAAGAAATTGGTGCTAAATATGATATTGCAAATTTATACAACAATATTGCTGTAATTTATCGTAAACAAAACGATTATCAAACAGCGCTTCAATACCACTCTAAAGCGCTTGAAATAAGGGCGGAACTTGGCGATAAGCCCGCAGTAGCTGGCTCGTTAAATAATATAGGAGTGTTGTTATATGAACAAGGCAATTATGCTGGTGCATTCGAAAATTTCAACAAATCACTTCAAGTTTTTCAAGAGCTTGGCGACAAAAAAAATATTGCTAATTTATTTATCAATGTAGGGAATAATTATTTCAAACAAAAAAAATATAGCGAAGGCTTAGTAAATCTTCAAAGAAGCCTTGTGCAGGCTCAGGAAATAGGTTATCTAGAAGGAATGAAAGAGGCAGAGAAGTCGCTTAGCGATGTGTATCAAGCAATGAATGATAATGGTCAAGCGCTACAACATTTTAAAAACTTTGTTTCCATTAGAGACTCTATTTTTAATGAAACAAAAAGCAGGCAAATTACCGAAATGCGTACAAAGTATGAAGTAAGCCAAAAAGAAAAAGAAATAGCATTGCTTACGAATGAAAAAAAATTGAAAGAAATTCAGCTGTATGCCATTATTGTGGCGCTATTGTTAATTGCTATCATTGTTTTTGTTTTATACAATCGCTATCATTTAAAACAAAAATTAATTGCCGAAAAGCAAAAAATAATGATTGAAAAACAATTGATTGAAATAGAACAACGAGCATTGCTTTTGCAAATGAATCCTCACTTTATTTTCAATTCACTGTCGTCTATCGGTGGACTTATATACGAAAATAAGCCACCTGTTGCGGTTAAATATTTAACCATGTTTTCGCGTTTGATGCGATTAATTTTAGAATATTCTTTAGAGCCGGCTATTCCGCTGTCAAAAGAAATTGAATTGTTGAAGTGTTATGTAGAACTTGAACAGTTTAGGTTTGAAGATAAGTTTGATTTTAAGTTAACCATTGACCCTAAAACCCCAATGGAAACAACTATTCCGCCAATGCTTATTCAGCCTCATATTGAAAACGCAGTTTTGCATGGACTTACAAATAAAGAAGGTAAGGGGAGCTTGGAGTTAAAAGTAACAAGCACAGATAAAGTACTTGTAATAGAGGTAATTGATAATGGTGTTGGTAGAGAGGCGGCTAAACAACTTGTAAAAGAAACCACTATGCACAAATCAATGGCTACAAATATTACACAAAAGCGATTGGAGCTTATCAATCAAAGTAGTAATTACCCAATACAATTAGATATTAAAGATTTAAAGAATACCGATGGTAATGCAGCCGGAACACTTGTAAAAATTACTATTGCAATATAAATTAGTAAAACAACAAAACATGACAACAGCAATAATTGTTGATGATGAAAAAAGAGCACGTACTTTTTTGAGGGGCCACATAAATGCCTATTGCGAAGATGTGCAAATACTTGCTGAGGCTGAAAATGTAGCATCTGCAGTAAAAGCAATAAAGGAGTATAATCCCGAATTGGTGTTTTTAGACATAAAAATGCCCGATGGAACAGGCTTTGACGTTATAGAAAAATTGCGCAATATGGATGGTGGCGATGACTTAAAATTCAAAATTATTTTCACTACCGCTTACGATCAGTATGCTATAAAAGCCATTAAATACAGCGCACTTGATTATCTTTTAAAACCAATAGACCCTGAAGAATTAGTTGCTGCATTGAAGAGAAATAAAATTCTGCTCCCGTCAAAAAGTATTAACGATAACATTGATGTGCTCATTGAAAATATAAAACACCTTAGCGAATCAAATAAAAAAATAGTACTAAATACAAGCAACAAAGCGTATGTTTTTCCTGTAAACGATATTGTACGTTGCGAATCAACGGGGAGTTATACTGTTTTTCATATAAAAAATAGCGAACCTCTTCTTATTTCTAAAAGTTTAGGCGAAGCCGAAGAATTGCTACAAGGCAATAAATTTGAACGTATACACAAATCACACCTCATTAATTTAAACTATATGAGGGCTTTTATAAAAACAGATGGCGGATTTGTAGAAATGCAAAATGGAGATAAAATACCTGTATCTAACCGTAAGCGTGAACATTTGATGCAACTTTTAAAGGATTTGTAATGTCTTGATAATCAATTGAAAGTAAGAGTCTGTAATCGTTAATGGCAAAAAAGTACCCTTTGGTTAACAATTTACCCCCTTTTGTTAGATTTACATTTTTTAATTATAAAAGCGATTTAAATTTGCTACAGAGATTTAAAGTAAAATCATAAACAGTGCTAAACTCAATTACCATGAAAACAATAACTACACACCACGAGTCCTACCAGCCGAAACAAGGTTTTGGCGCTCGACTCCTTTTTTATGCTTTTTTATTAAGCCTTATTGGTTTATCAAAGGCGTTTGCGCAAGCGCCTAATGCTCCTGTAGCAACAGCGGCAACTAGCACATCTTGTTCAAGTTTTAATGCGAATTGGGGGAGTGTTTCCGGAGCCACAACGTATTATCTTGACGTAGCTACAGACTCTTCCTTTACTTCCTTTTTAGCAGGGTACAATAATTTGAATACTGGTAATGTTTCTACTTATGTTGTTGGAGGACTGACATTTAATACGGTTTATTATTATCGCCTAAGAGCAGAAAACGGCAATGGTACTAGCGTAAATTCAAATGTTATAACATTTATTGTAGGAGGACCACCAACAGTAACTGCTACTCCACAATCCCAAACAATTTGTTCCAATGATAGTACAAGTATCTTTTTATCTGGTTCAGACCCTAACACTACTTTTACTTGGACGGTTACCCAGTCTGGTCTCAGCGGTACAAATGCTGGTTCTGGATCGGTTATATCAGATGTTTTAAACCTTACAGGAACTTCTTCTGGCGTTGCAATTTATATGGTCACACCTATAAGTAATGGTTGTCATGGTTCATCACTATCTGTTTCGGTTACAGTTAACAATTGTAATGGCCAGTCTTTTATTTACTCTTCCGCTACATATTGTCAGTCAGCACAAAATCCAACACCTACAATTAATAATCCTGGTGGTACCTTTTCTGCAACTCCTGCCGGTTTAGTAATTAATAGCAATACTGGTGAAATAGACCTTGCTTTAAGTGCTGTTGGCGTTTATACTATTGTTTATACTTATGGTAGTGCTACAGATGCTATTACCTTTACTGTTACTAGCGGTAGCCCTGATGCTACTTTTTCCTACGGAATAGATGTGTTTGACCCTAACGGAGCTAATCCATTCCCTATTTTTGCAAGCGGAGCGAGTGCTGGATATTTCTATTCATTTGATGGGGGGGTAGTGATTAATTCCAATACTGGTGAAATTGATCTTGCAGCAAGTACACCAGGAGAACATTATATTTTAAATCAAATTCAAGCGGGTGGAACTTGTACATATAGTGCTGATGATGACACTATTTATAT
>JBASCV010000347.1:0-3424 GCA_049651825.1 Bacteroidia bacterium | reverse complement strand
AATATACACAGGAACACCACATGGAGTTGGCCCTGTTGCTATTGGCGATACGTTAGAAGCATTTATAGAAGACAAAAAGTTACTTGAATTTGAAATAAAATAATTAATTGATATAAAATTAAAAATTATGACAAAGAAAATCATCCCCGTAGTAGCACTAATTGCAATGTCAATTACTGCAACCACAGCACAAAGTATTCAAAATATAGCCAATGGAATTTTAAATGGCAACTCAGGTTCTAACGGTTCTAGTTCAAAACCATTAAGTAACGATGAAGTTGTTAGAGGCCTAAAAGATGCATTAACAATTGGAACAAACAATTCAACAGGATTAGCATCAAAAGTAGATGGTTATTATAAAAATCCTAAATTATTTATTCCATTTCCAAAAGAAGCAAAAGATGTAAAAGATAAACTTGACGCAATAGGGATGAAAAAACAAACTGACAAATTTGTTATGTCATTGAATCGAGCGGCAGAAGAAGCCGCAAAAAGTGCAGCCCCTATATTTGTAAGTGCAGTAAAAGGAATGACAATAACTGATGGTTTTACAATTTTAAAAGGTGGAGATAATGCTGCAACAACCTATCTTCAAAATAAAACAACTGCACAGCTAAAACAACAATTTACACCAATTGTTAAAGCGGCCTTAGATAAGGTTGAAGTAACTAAATATTGGAATCCGCTTATTAAAAAATACAATAAATTACCTATGGTAAAAAAACAAAACCCTGATTTAACGGCTTATGTTACCGATAGAGCAATTGCTGGTTTATTTGTTTTAATTGCCGAAGAAGAATTAAAAATTCGTAAAAACCCCGCTGCACGTGTAACTGATATTTTACAAAAAGTGTTTGGCAGTATATTTTAACCCATTTTATCATAAAAAACACAAAAGGCTATTGGGAACTCCAATAGCCTTTTGTGTTTTTTATAATTTATATGCAACCTAGTAGAGATATAGCCATTCAAATGCTTTAATTCAACTTCAAGAAAATTCATCATAAGCCAATGTTGTAAATAAATTTAAAACAGACTTAAAACATATAATTAATTTTATTACCTTTAAAATTCCTGAAGATTGAGGTAAATCTATGAAGAAAAATAGTCTGTTTTTTAGTATATTTTTTTGTGTGTCAATTTTGTTTTTTTCTTGTAAAAAGGAAACAGACGGTCCTTACTGGAATAGTCAGTTTTTTGGTCCACTGGTTAAAGCTTCTTTAGGAATTGATAATCTATTGCCCGACTCTATACTTCAAGCCAATCCAGATAGTTCATTAAAAATTGTGTACGAAAGTGATGTTTATAAAATAACAATGGATACACTTTTCAAAATTCCCGATACAAGTATTCGCCAAGCATACAATATTCCAATTGCAGTAACATTTAATCCCGGACAAACAGTTGTAAATAACAATACAACCGAAACAACCTATACGTTGCCAAGTGTTCAGTTACGCACTACTACTGTTAAGTCGGGTTCAGTACATTATCGCATTAAAAGTTATATCAATGAGAAAACAAATTTTATTTATAGCATTCCATCAGCAAAACTAAATGGCAATCCGTTTTTAATTAATGTTGTTGTACCCGCAGCAGTAGGCGATGTACCAGGTATTTATGATGCTACTTACGATTTATCAAATTATGTTATTGATTTAACAGGTATTAATCATAATAAAGTGAATACACTTTATACCACTTTTAGTGCAAAAGTGGATGCATCTGGCAGTCCGGTATTAGTAAATAATACCGATAGTATTATTATAGAAAACACGTTTGATGACATCATACCTTATTATGCAAAAGGTTATTTCGGTCAAAATACATTTAATGTGGGGCCTGAAACAACTGATTTTGACATGTTTAAACGCATTGTTGATGGCACCATTCAGCTAGAAGATGTAAATTTTAATTTCAAAATAAAAAACCCAATAGGGCTGGACGCACGCATTTACATCAATAACCTGAGTTCAATTAATACACGTACAAACACTACCATTAATTTATCCAACAGCATTGTAGGCTCGCCAATCAACATCAATAGAGCATCCGAAAGCGGTGGTACAATATACCCGTATAATGTAACATTTCCGCTTACAACAACCAACTCCAACATCAAACCAATGCTGGAAAACTTACCTGATAAATTTGGCTATGATATGGAAATTATTGCCAATCCATTAGGAAATTTATCAGGCTCAAACGATTTTATTTATTCGGATAATTTGTTGAATGCAACCTTGGATATGGAGATTCCGCTTTCGTTGGTTGCTACTAATTTAACCCTGGTAGATACAGTTGATGTAAACATTTCTGGTGGTGAAGTAGAAAACGTGAACAGTGCTACATTCACGCTTTTTGCTGATAATGGTTTTCCGTTTGATGCTTCGTTGCAAATGTACCTGCTAAACGATGCTAATATGATTACCGATTCTATCTTTTCAACCATTAATAATATTGACGAGGCACCCGTAAACTCTAATTTACGAGTTACAAGTAAGCGCCTTACCAAACTAAGTGTACCTATTGAAGAAAATAAGCTTGATTTGCTTTTAAATACTAAAAAAATGCTGATGAAAGTAAAATTTAATACTGCCGCTCAACCTCAGTACATAAAAATTTATAGCGATTATGGTATTGATGTAAAATTGGTGGGAGATGTAAATTATTCCATTCATGTAAATTAATCAGGTAAAAAATTGTGAAAAGGCTTATTGTTATCGTATTTATTGTGTTGGCAAAAGGGATACTCAATGCTCAAATTGATGCCATTTTTTCTGACAATTTTCCTGCTGAGGCAACCACTCGGGTAGGCATTGTTGCTGATTATGATTTCAATTCTAATGTGCTTACCAATGAGTTAATATCTAAGTTTTATAAAGGCGGATTTATTGATGATAATTTAAAATCAATATCGTACGATAAACTAAAAAACAAAAACAGAGTGGGCGGTAATCTTGGTTACGGCATTTATGCTGCTTATAAACCCGACTCTATTTCACATAAAAAATATGTTAGTTTTTTTGTGAGTATGCGCAATCGTTATCACTTTGATTCTCAGTTTTCTAAAGACTTTTTTAAGCTGGCTTTTTACGGTAATGCTCCTTTTGCTGGTAAAACAGCCTACATGAACGATTTTAGCTTAAACTATTTACATTATCAACAATTGCAATTGGGCATTTACTCATCCAACTTGGATAGTGTTGCATGTTGGGGCATGGGTATATCTTTGTTAAAAGGACAAGAGTATTTATCCGTACAAGCGCCTCGTGCTGAGTTATTTACAAGTACAGATGGCGACTATATAAATTTTGATACTCAAATGCAGTTTGCTATTGCCGATACAGCTACTAGCGGTTTAGCATCTGTTGACGGTTTGGGTGCTAGTTTGGATTTTTATTTTGAAGCGCCTTTTCAAACC
>JBASCV010000346.1:0-5810 GCA_049651825.1 Bacteroidia bacterium | reverse complement strand
ACAATGCGTTCACGTGTTGAATTTTCGGGCATTACCAATTCTATTTCAACATTCATTAAACGGGCAATCATAGCCAAAGCAATTCCTGTATTACCACTGGTAGCTTCAATTAACTTAGTACCAGGTTGTAATTCTCCTCTATCAATAGCTCCTTTAATAAGACCGCAGGCAGCCCTGTCTTTAACGCTTCCACCCGGATTATGCCCTTCGAGTTTAGCATATAGTTTTACATTTTTCTTTTTATTAATTACCGATAACTCCACCAGTGGTGTGTTTCCAATAAAATCCAATAATTTTGCCATAATTGATTATTTTGTTTGTTCCACATTTAATTGAGGTTTGTGATATACTGTAGAATTAGCTGGAACGCTATCTGTAAGCCATACGTTACCACCTATAACTGAGTTTTCGCCAATAACCGTATTTCCGCCTAAAATGGTTGCCCCTGCATATATAACCACATTGTTCATAATTGTAGGATGACGTTTTGTTTCGGCCATGCTTTTGCTAACGCTCAGTGCACCAAGTGTTACCCCTTGATACAACTTCACCTGATTACCAATTGTAGTGGTTTCGCCAATTACAATACCAGTACCGTGGTCGATAAAAAAACGTTCGCCAATGGTGGCCGCAGGATGTATATCAATACCGGTTTTGCTGTGTGCTATTTCGGTTAAAATACGTGGCACAAAGGGCACATTTAATTTATATAACAAATGTGCAATACGATAAATTGAAATGGCATAAAAGCCTGGATATGTTCTAATTACCTCGTCTCTGCTTTTAGCTGCAGGATCGCCCGCCTCAATTGCTTCTGCATCTTTCAGCAACAAGTAATATACATCGGGCAATTGATTAAAAAACTGATCAACAATTGAAATAATTTCACTTTCAGGCAACGAATCTAGATAAAACAAGATATCGGTAAGTTCTTGTTTGCTTACTTCTATTGCCGTAGCAACTTGCTTTTCGGTAAGCAAGCGAGTATTGCTATATGCAGGAAAAATAAGGCCCAACAAAGCATCTATAAACTGCTGCACTACATTTGAAGCCGGCAATCCGGCTTTAGTAGTGTGTGCATTCAATAATTCTGAAATAAATTTATTTTCCGACATATACAAATAATTAATCTATTGTACCGGCCGCAACTGTATTATTGGTGTTTTCGTTTATTAAAATAAAAGCACCCGAAGCACGGTTCTCTTTATAAGAATCAAAGGTAATACTTTCGGCTGTTTTTAAACGTACTTTACAAATATCATTTAGTTTCATCGTACCATCACTTTCAAGTGCGTCAAAAGAATGAATATCAATTTTTGCGGTGATTTCGTTTATAACACCTTTCGTTTGAAAGCTATTTTGCTGAAAAACTAGCTTTTGACCACGTTGATAAGCCATATTATCCATCCAACAAATTGTTGCTAAAATTTCCTTTTCATTTTTTGGAAGACCATCAATTGGCACAATTGACGAACCACGGCTAATATCTACATCATCTTTCAGATGTATTACAACAGGCTCATTTTTAGCAACTTGTAAAACTTCATGCTGATTCTTTTCTAATTTTTCTATTTCCGATTGTATACCTGACGGTAATACAAGTACTTGTTGTCCCTTTTTAAAAACGCCACTTAAAACCTTACCAGCATAGCCTCTATAATCATGCAAACTTTCGGTTTGAGGACGAATTACATATTGTACCTGAAAACGAGATTTTTCAATTTCTTTAGGGGTTTCAAGAACCAGACTTTCCAAAAATGGTAATAATGCCTGACCTTTGTACCAAGGTGTTTTTTCAGATTTAGTAACAACATTATCTCCCGATATTGCAGATACTGGTATAAATGTAATGTTGCTTATACTTAGCGGCTTCGCAAAACGAACATATTCTTCTTGTAATTTATTATAAACTACTTCAGAAAAATTTACCAAATCCATTTTGTTGATACATACAACCACATGCGGGATCCCTAATATTGAGGACAATATACTATGGCGTTTTGTTTGATCGGTAATACCATTACGCGCATCCACCAATATGATTGCCAAGTTGGCATTAGATGCACCGGTAAACATATTTCGGGTATATTGAATGTGACCAGGTGTATCTGCAATAATAAATTTACGCTTGTCAGTACTAAAATACTTGTAAGCAACATCTATAGTAATGCCTTGCTCACGCTCAGCACGTAAACCATCAGTTAGCAGAGCCAAATCAATTTCAGTATCCGCTCCTTTTGCTTTGCTTTGTTTAGTAAGCGTTTCAATTATATCTGTCGATATTGATTTGCTATCGTATAACAGGCGACCGATCAGGGTGCTTTTTCCATCATCAACGTTGCCTGCGGTAAAAAATCGAAGTAATTCCATTTTATAATTTTTGTTATCAATCGTAAATATTAAAAATAACCTCCCTTTTTGCGATCTTCCATTGCAGCTTCACTTACTCTATCATCCATACGAGTAGCTCCACGTTCGCTAATTTTTGCTCTTTTTATTTCATCTATTATATCGTCAATATGAAACGCTTCGCTTTCAATTGCCGCTGTACACGTCATATCTCCCACAGTGCGATAACGAACATTTTTGGTTACTAAAACATCGGATCCATCTAAATGTAAATAATTTGAATTAGCCATCAATTGTCCAGTTTCAGTAACCACACACTCCCGCTGATGTGTAAAATAAATAGAAGGTAATTCGATGTTTTCACGTTTAATGTAATTCCATACATCTAATTCAGTCCAATTACTAATTGGAAATACACGAACATTTTCCCCTTTATTGATTCTTCCATTATACATATTCCATAATTCCGGTCGCTGTTTTTTAGGATCCCATTGTCCGAACTCATCACGAACCGAAAAAATACGTTCTTTAGCACGCGCCTTTTCTTCATCTCTGCGTGCTCCACCAATGCAAGCATCAAACTCAAACTCTTCTATTGTATCTAATAAAGTAAATGTTTGAAGAGCATTCCTACTAGGAAATTTACCTTTAGCATCCTGCAATTTTTTTGCTTTGATTGTATCTTCAACTTTTCTGACAATTAGTTTTTCGCCAATTGTTTTAACCAAATTATCTCTATAATCAAGCGCTTCTGGAAAATTATGACCCGTGTCAATGTGCACCAAAGGAAATGGAAACCTACCTGGTTTAAAGGCTTTTAATGCCAAGTGAACAAGACATATACTATCTTTTCCACCACTAAACAGCAGTGCAGGTCGCTCGAACTGGCCTGCAACTTCACGCAAAATGTATATTGCTTCTGATTCTAATTGATCGAGATAATCTAAATTGTTACTCATTTTTTTAAAATATATTTTAATTGTAATATTATTTTGTGCTGTGCAATCCGCATTCCTTTTTACCAGCATCTTCCCACCACCAACGCCCGGCTCGAAAATCATCACCTTCTTTTATAGCTCTAGTGCAAGGTTGACAACCAATACTCACAAAACCTTTATCGTGTAAAATATTATAAGGAATATTGTGTTTAGCAATATAACTTTTCACTTGTTCTAAAGACCAATTTAGCAGTGGGTGCACTTTTATAATTTTGTTTGTTTCATCCCATTCTACCATCGGTATTTCCATTCTATTACCCGACTGTTCTGCTCTTATTCCAGTAATCCAAATTGTGTAACCATTTAAAGCTCTTTTTAATGGCTCAACCTTACGAATAAAACAGCACTCCTTTCGGTTTTCAATCGTATCATAAAAACTAAACGGACCTTTATTAGTTACTAAATTTTGTACAGCTTCTGTATCCGGATAATATACTTTAATTTGTTTTTTATACCGACTTAATGTACTACTCAACACGGAATACGTTTCGGGAAACAAACGTCCGGTGTCTAAAGTAAAAACATCGACAGCTAAGTTATATGAAAATATATAATGGGAAATTACTTGATCTTCGTAACCCAAACTCGTTGAAAAAACAACTTTTTCCGACCTTAATTCAGAAAGCGTTCCGATAATATCTTCGGCTGATTTACCAACAATAAGTTGTTGAAGTGTGTCTATTTTTTCTATCATTATTAAAACAGTATCCGTTTCAAACTCAATACAATTACTACAATTCCAACCAACAACATAACTGCTTTTTTCGGAATTTTATTCGCGATATAAGCTGCAATAGGAGCAGCTACTACCCCACCAACAATTAAACCTACAATAATTAACCAATGTGTTAATCCAATAAGTGTAATAAACGTAAGTGAGCTCGATAACGCAATAAAAAACTCTGCAAGGTTTACTGAACCAATGCTATACTTTGGATTACGTCCACGTGCAATCAATGTTGATGCCACAATTGGTCCCCATCCTCCTCCGCCAATAGAATCAGACAAACCACCAATAAATGCCAATGGAAATATTCGCTTTATTTTTTGACGAATTTTATCTTTTCTAAGTGCTTTAAAAATAATTACAACGCCAAGAATCAAAGTATATACGGATACAATTGGCCGAATTATATAATTATATTGTTCAAACGATGCAAGTATATAGGCACCCAATATTGCACCTATTACACCCGGTATAAGCAAGCCTTTAAATAGCTTTGTATTTACGTTACCAAATTTAAGATG
Organism: Bacteroidia bacterium; assembly: GCA_049651825.1. Taxonomy (GTDB): domain Bacteria; phylum Bacteroidota; class Bacteroidia; order 2-12-FULL-35-15; family 2-12-FULL-35-15; genus 2-12-FULL-35-15. The sequence continues at coordinate 1,215 of JBASCV010000346.1, read as the reverse complement.
CATTAAACCTGACACTCCGCTTGTAAAAACCTCCGAAGCGTGTACGCTAGCACTTGAAGCAGCCGGTGTTATGCCAAATGAAAGCAAAAATGAAGTTGCAGTAATTCCGTAACCCATTCCTAAAGCACCATCAATTAGCTGAGCAATAAAGCCGGCAACGATATACCAAATTAAGGTAGTGTCAAGGAGCTGAATTGAATTGTAAACAATACCGCCAATGGTCGCTGGTGGTACCAAATAACCAATTACATACCCCAAGGTTATAAGCAGCGGAATTGATAAACTATAAATCCAGATACGTTGCTTGCTAATATTGACTGGCTGTTTTTGTGTTTTCAAAACCAAACCAGTTGATTTTGTTTTATCTTTCTCTAATTCAGCCACCTCAATTGCATTCATAATTAAATCCTAATACTACCTACTCTGCTTTAATTTAAAACTTTTACGGTGCAAAGAAAGGACATATTAACCTAATTTACAACAAATTCTATAGAATTTATAGAATATTTAAATCGATTTTCGTTTATAGAAAAAATATTTCTTTATAACTTGTTCGAAATTAAAACTGTATGAATTTCTTTATTTTCCGAGTCAATTTCATACTGAACATGAATAATATCAGGTGATGTGAAAGCCGCTTCTGAAAGCATTCTAATTATTTCAACTAAACGATGAAAATAAAAATACGTACAAATACCTGTACTGCCAGTTTTAAAACCTGATTTATTGCTTTCACCTTCAACAAAACTCAAGTAAATTGAACCATCTGGATTTAACAAATTGCTACAATCGCTAAGTAATTTTGCTACATCCGTTTCCGACAAATATGGCACGCAAAAACCAATAACAATTCCATCGTATTTTGAATTGAGCTGATGAATTTCTCTACAATCCATTACTTTAAAACGAGCAGAGGGATTATTTTCTTGAGCTAATGCAACCATGTTAGGTGCAATATCAAGCCCAAGAATTTCAAAATCCGGACGCATTTTAATCAGGTATTTTGTAATATTCCCTGGCCCACAACCTATTTCAAGTATACTTGAATTTAATTTGAATACAGCCTTACAAAAAGCATCGTAACTTTTATTGTAAATATCCAAGCTCATAAACTTGTTTTGATACAACAAAGCTAATTTATTCCACGTTTCAAAAGTTTCCGCATAAGTATCCATCCGAACAAAGCATAACAAATTTATTTACAACTACTTATAC
>JBASCV010000345.1:0-13697 GCA_049651825.1 Bacteroidia bacterium | reverse complement strand
GAAGTAAAAAGTTTTTATAAATTTTTTAGTGCATTTTTGAAACTAGCTTTTTTATCAATAAGCACTTGTAAGGCATCTATTGAAATACGCTCTTGTTGCATAGTATCTCTATCTCTTATCGTTACAGTATTGTCTTCCAGTGATTGGTGGTCAACTGTTATGCAAAAAGGGGTTCCAATAGCATCTTGTCTGCGGTAACGTTTTCCAATAGTATCTTTTTCATCGTATGTGCAAGCATGGTCGTATTTTAATAGCGATATAATTTCTCTTGCTTTTTCAGGCAATCCATCTTTTTTTATCAAAGGCAATACAGCTACTTTAATTGGCGCTAAAAAAGCCGGAATGTTTAGCACTACACGGTTGGTGCCATCCTCTAATGTTTCATTTTTGTATGCTTTAGAAAGCACTGCTAAAAATAAACGGTCAAGTCCTACTGATGTTTCAACTACATAAGGAACATAGTTTTGATTTAGTTCTGGATCAAAATATTGTAATTTTTTACCAGAATGCTGCTCGTGTGCCTTTAAGTCAAAATCAGTACGACTATGAATACCTTCCAATTCTTTAAATCCAAAAGGGAAATTAAATTCAATGTCGCATGCTGCGTTTGCATAATGTGCTAGCTTCAAATGATCATGATAGCGATAATTAGGATCGCCAAATCCGAGCGATTTGTGCCATTTCATTCGGGTTTCTTTCCAGTAGTTGTACCATTCCATTTCGGTTCCGGGGCGAACAAAAAATTGCATTTCCATTTGCTCAAATTCACGCATTCTGAATATGAACTGACGCGCAACAATCTCATTTCTAAAAGCTTTTCCTGTTTGTGCAATACCAAAAGGTATTTTCATTCGGCCTGATTTTTGTACATTTAAAAAATTCACAAAAATCCCTTGTGCTGTTTCTGGTCGCAAATAAATAAGATTGGCATCTTCACTTACCGACCCCATTGCAGTGCTAAACATCAGGTTGAACTGGCGTACATCAGTCCAGTTTTTGGTTCCCGAAATAGGACAAACAATTTCGCAATCAATAATTATTTGGCGAACGCCTTCTAAGTCATTACGCTCTAGCGCATCTTTGAACTTATTAAGTATCCCGTCAGCTTTTGCTTGATTTTCAAGCACCCTTGCATTTGTTGCACGGAATTGAGCTTCATCAAACGCTTCTCCAAAGCGTTCTCTAGCTTTATCAACCTCTTTTTGAATTTTAGCTTCAATTTTTGCAACGTGTTCTTCAATAAGAACATCCGCACGGTATCTTTTTTTACTGTCTTTATTGTCAATCAAAGGGTCGTTAAATGCATCAACGTGTCCAGATGCCTTCCATGTTGTTGGGTGCATAAAAATTGCGGCATCAATGCCCACAATGTTTTCATGCATTTGTACCATGGCTTTCCACCAATAGTCACGTAAATTTTTTTTCAGTTCGGCTCCCATTTGGCCGTAGTCGTAAACAGCACTTAAACCATCATAGATTTCGCTGCTTTGAAAAATAAATCCATACTCTTTTGAGTGTGAAATAATTTCCTTAAAAATATCGTCTTGATTTGCCATATGCCTACAAAATTATAAAAATATTAAGAGTCTGTTTAAAATTTATTTTACTTGACAATTACATCATTGTGAATCGCTTTTGTTGCCAATTATTTATTACATTTAACAAAACAATTTAAGCCATCTCTAAACTTATGCAACGTATTGCTTTGCTTTCCGATACTCATAATTATCTTGAAACAAAGATGCTCAAATATTTTGATTCTTGTGACCAAATTTGGCATGCAGGTGATATTGGTACAATTTCTATTACCGACCAACTTGCTAAAATTAAGCCACTTATAGCTGTTTATGGGAATATTGATGGTGCTGATGTACGAACTGTACACCCTAAAAATCAGATTTTTTTTTGCGAACAAGTAAAAGTATTTATCACCCATATTGGTGGCTATCCCAATAGGTATTCATTGGATGCGTTGGAAGAAATTAAGCGAGAAACTCCACAGTTGTTTATTTGTGGGCATTCTCATATTTTAAAAGTAATGTTCGATTCTAAATATAAACTACTTCATATTAATCCAGGGGCAGCAGGTATTCATGGCTTTCATAAGGTTAAAACAATGGTACGATTTACCATTGATGCCGATAAAATTAAAGACTTGGAGGTAATCGAGCTTGGGCCTAGAGCCTAATTCGATTAAAGGAAATGCTTGTTTTATCCATTCTAATTTATATCTTAGCTATTAAAATTAAATTTTAATCATTCATTCTAAATTAACATGGCAAAGAAATTACTCTTGTTTACTTTATGTATAGTATGGGCTTTCATACTAAATGCACAATGGATGTCGGTGGGGCCTTATGGAGGTATTGTTAGGAGTTTTGATGCAATTGGTTCTACCGTTTATGCAGGAACTGACGGTGCTGGTATTTTAAAGTCGATAAATAATGGCGCTACTTGGTCAGGAACCAGTACAGGACTTACCAATTTACAAGTGTATTCTATTGCACATGATGGTACAACTATGGTTTCTGGAACATATGGTGGTGGTGTGTTTAAATCAACTGATAGTGGTGCAAATTGGGTTGCCATAAACAATGGATTAACTACTACGGCTGTTAATGCAGTTGCTATAAGCGGTACTACGCTATATGCTGGTACTCAATCCAATAATGGCAATGGCGGCATTTTTGTGTCAACCAATAGTGGCGCTAACTGGACTTTGGTTAATAATGGTTTACCTTCAAATGTGTACGTACTTTCTATTGCTGTTAATGGATCAACGGTTTATATTGGTACTGGCGATGGAGTATTTATGTCAACAAATAATGGCGTTAGTTGGATGGCAATGAATAATGGCCTTTCCAATTTATACGTAAATGCTCTGGCAGTTAATGGTTCTACAATGTATGCAGGAACTAACGTTGGGGTGTTTCAATCACTAAACAATGGAGCATCATGGTCGTTGGTGCATTCTAGTGCTTTGGTTACGTCAATTGTTATTAATGGAAGTTCCGTTTTTTCTGGTTGGGGTGCTACAGGCGGGTTAAGTGGAGGTGTTGATATTTCAACAAATAGCGGTGGAAATTGGAGTGCTAGCTATACTGGTGCTGCTGTTTGGGCTGTAGGCTATAATGCAGGTGTTGTTTTTGCCGGAACAAATGGAGATGGCGTATTTTCATCGACAAATAATGGTGTTAATTGGACACAAACTAGTGTAGGTATTAATAATATAAATACACCAGCTATATTGCTTGCATCAGGAACAGACATTTTTGCTGGTGCTTTTTTAGGAGGTGTTTTTCGTTCTACAAATGAGGGCGTTTCGTGGGCGCAAATGAATTCGGGTCTTACAAATATTGCTGTTCAGGCATTGGCATCAAACACAACGAATCTTTTTGCCGGAACCTCTGGCTCGGGTGGAGGTGTGTTTACTTCTACCAATAATGGTACAAGTTGGAATTTGGTTAATAGTGGAATAACCAATAATAATGTTACCTCATTTGCCATAGATGGTACAACTACTTACGCGGGAACATATGGTGATGGTGTTTTTTTATCAACAAATAATGGAGGTAATTGGAACGCGGTTAATACAGGCCTAACTAATACTACGGTGCAAGCATTGTTAAAAGATAATTCAGGTTTATATGCCGGTACTTTTTATGGTGGAGTATTCAAATCTACAAATAATGGGGTTTCGTGGAGTGCTGTTAATAATGGGTTAACCAATAGTAACGTTAATGCGTTTGCAACAAACGGAACTCGCATTTTAGCTGGTACTTATGGTGGTGTGTTTTATACTACGGATGGTGGTACAAATTGGGTAGCAACAAACACTGGATTAACAAATCTTTCTGTTTTGTCGCTAAATCTTTCTGGACCTTATGCATTTGCGGGCACTGAAGGAGGAGGGGTTTATTTTTCATGTGATACAGGCAACACATGGACTGCAATAAATGATGGAATGTTTAATTTTTCAATAAAGTCATTGGCTGTAGCCGATTCAAATGTTTATGCAGCTTCGCAAGGGGGCGCTGTTTTTAAACGTCCTTTAAGTGAGGTTTTTAGAGCTAACGTTACAATTGCTCAAACAGATGGTTCAAACCCTAGTTGTGAAAATGTACCTATAACTTTTACAGCCACTCCATATTGTGGTGGTTGTCCAGCAAGCTATCAATGGAAGGTTGATGGCGTAGATGTAGGAATGGATACTGCTGTATATACTACATCGGCTCTAACAAACGGCCAGGTGGTTACTTGTGTATTAACGTCAAACTTACCTGGAATTTATAATAGTCCTGATACTTCTAATGCTATTACTATAAATGTTACCTCGGCACCACCAACCCCTACAATTACCCAGAATAATATGGTGCTTACATCTAGCGCAAGCACTGGTAATCAGTGGTATGTAAACGATACAATTATTCCAGGGGCCACAGCCCAAACATATACGATTACTGAAAATGGTGATTACACTGTTATCTCAACTATTAACGGATGTAAATCAGATACATCGGCAGTTTTAACCATTACTAATGCATTTGTTGTTTCAGTTACTATTGCTCAAACTGGAGGAACTAACCCTACTTGCGTTGGCGAAACAGTTACTTTTACTGCTACCCCTATTAATGGTGGTACTTCACCTTCGTATATATGGTTATTGAATGGCTCCATTGTTGGAACCGATAGTCCAACTTACGCAACAACAATAAACTCAAGCCAAACGATTTCCTGTATTTTAACATCAAGCATGATGGGGGTTTCTGGAAATCCCGCAACATCAAATGGAGTGCTTGTTATTGTTAATAATCCTCCTTCTGCTCCTACAATTACTCAAAGTGGAGCTGTTTTAACATCGAGCGTTGCTAACGGAAATCAATGGTATTTAAATGGTAGCGCCATAACCGGTGCTACATCTCAAACATATACAGCCGTTCAAAATGGTAATTATACAGTAACTACAACATCCGGTGGGTGTACATCTGCACAGTCAAGCGCAGTAACTGTAAGTGGTTTAGTTGCAGTAGATGTAACAATTTCACAAACTGTTGGCACTAATCCAACATGTAGTGGTGTAGCATTAACATTTGCGGCCTCTGTTGTAAATGGTGGTACTAACCCTACTTATCAATGGAAAGTTGATGGGGTAAATGTAGCAACAACAGCTACATACACAACAAGTACACTCACAAATGGTCAAATAGTAACTTGTGTTGTTACATCTAATCTGCCAGGAGTAACAAATAATCCAGCTACTTCTAATGCAATTACAATTGTTATAAGCAATTTGTCTACTCCTACAATAACTCAAAATGGTTTGGTGTTAACATCTAGTGCAACATCTGGTAATCAGTGGTATTTGAATGGATCAATCATTACTGGTGCAACATCTCAAAATTATACAATAACACAAAATGGTACTTATACAGTTGTTGTGTCTAATAATGGTTGTACTTCTCCTACGTCTTCACCATTGGCTATTACAAATGCTTTTGTGGCAAGCGTTACTATTACACAAACTACAGGTTCAAGTCCGTCTTGTGAGGGCGATACACTTGTGTTTACAGCCAACCCTGTTAATGGAGGCACTACACCAGGTTATCAGTGGCAGGTAAATGGTAGTAACGTAGGAACAAATACAGGCACATATTCTAGCAGTACACTGTCTAATAATGATGTATTAACGTGTATGCTTATTTCTAATATGCCTGCAGTTGCGGGTAATCCAGCTCAGTCAAATGCAATTACAGTAAGCATAAATCCTGCTCCACCTGTACCAACTATTACACAAAATGGTACACTTTTGTCGTCAAGTGCTACAATGGGTAATCAGTGGTTTTATAATTCAAGCCCATTGCCCGATGCTTTTGGTACTTCATATTCTGCATCTCAAAATGGATATTACACGGTTACGGTTACTGTAAATGGCTGCTCATCTACTTCCGCGCCAATAAATGTTTCAAATGTTGGATTTGTTGAATTGGACGGAAATACTGTATTAAACGTATATCCAAATCCGAATAACGGTGCGTTTGTGGTGTCATGTAGTACTCTACCCGTTTCTGAATATCGAATCGAAATAAAAAATGTGTTGTCGCAATTGGTTTATAAAAAAAGCGGTATTGCGTTTACAGGGTTTATCGATGAACGTATTGATATCACCAAGTTTCCCAAAGGAATTTATACTATTACTGTTGTTGCAAACAAAACAGAATCGCTAAAAAGAGTAATTGTTCATTAGTAAGTGTTTATCCCAATAAATTGGTTTATCATGGTTAATGAAGTTTAACCATGATAAACCCTTGATGCAACAATACTTCCATTTTCTATTTCTAATACTTCGCCAACTACCAAATCAGCTTCTCCATCCACTTTTCGGAGGTATTCCATAAAAATGCGCTTGTCGTTTGCTGTTAATGAAATTATAGTGTATTGCAATGTTGGAAGTCGTTCAAATGCATCGGCCCACCATTCTCTTAAGGCTTGTTTTCCCGAAATCCATCCTTCTGTTTCGGGTTTTCTTATTTTTAATTTGGGGCTGTAATGCTTGGCTTCATTGTGGTATAATGCCAACAAATTATCTAAATTGTGTGTATTAAATGCATCAAACCATTTTTTTGCAATAAGTTCTAATGACGACATATTTTATTTTTTTTAACAAAAATAACCTCAAATGGTTGAAATAAAAATTTTGTTAACCGAATTTAAGCGAAATCTATTTGTTATTTTTACCTCACATACACAAATTGGCTTTATATGCGTAGCGTATTTTTTTTATGTGTTTTCTTGTTGAGTTATGCTTTCTCGTTTTCTCAAATCAACGCTGATAATATAACCATTGCGCGCGATACATTTGGAGTGCCGCATATTTTTGCTCCTACCGATGCAGAGGTGGCTTATGGTTTGGCTTGGGCGCATAGCGAAGATGATTTTGAACACATACAGCTTATTTTAATTGCTACAAAAGCTCGTTTGGGCGAAGTTACTGGAAAAGAGGGTGCTGCAACCGATTATTTTGTTCAGTTTACCAAAACCCGTGGTATGGTTGAACAATATTATGATAGGGATGTTAAGCTTACATTTAAAGAAACACTAGATGCTTATGTGGAAGGTTTAAATGCCTATGCAGCATCACATCCCAATGAAGTTAAATTGGAAGGAGTATTTCCTGTTACAAGCAAAGATATCATAACGGGTTATCAACTTATTCTTACAGGTATGGTAGGAGTGCCCAAAGCATTGCAGTGTATTATAAATGGTAATCCTGATGATTATATTTTTGATGCTAATGCGGGGTCTAACGCTATTGCAATGAGTTCTGTACGTACTACTGATAGTTCAACTTACTTAGTTATTAATCCTCATGTGCCTTTAGAGGGGCAAGCTTCTTGGTATGAGGCTCATGTATGTAGTGAACAAGGTTGGAATATGTATGGCGCATTAGTTGCAGGAATGATGTCGCCAGCTATGGGTTGTAATGAGCACTTGGGCTGGGGTATTACTTTTAACTGGCCTGATTATGTTGATATTTATGAGATGGAGATAAATCCTAAAAACAAAAATCAATATAAATTTGATGGTGATTGGTACGATTTTGAGGTACGTTCTATCCCGTTGAAAGTAAAAACAAAGCTGGGAATTGTTAAGGTAAAAAAAGAAGCATTATGGTGTTTGTATGGGCCTGCCTACCGCACCAAAAAAGGTGTTTATGCCCTACGTTATAATACAATGTTTAATGTGAAAGCAGCCGAGCAGTGGTTTAATTTGAGTAAAACAAAAGATTTTATGACGTTTAATACGGTAATGCGTACAGGTGGTATTCCCTTATTCAACTTTATGTTTGCCGATGAAACCGATTGTATTTCATATTTATTTAATGCAATGTTACCAAGAAGAAGCCCTGATTATAATTGGCAAAAAGTAGTACCTGGAAATACATCAAAAACATATTGGAATCAATTTTATACGAACAGTGATATGCCACAATCTCATCGCCCTGCTTGTGGATATTTATATAATACCAATAATTCTCCATTTCGATGTACGTGCTCTTCTGAAAATCCTGAAGAGGATAATTATAATAAACAATCTGCTTTTAGCTGGAATCGAATCAACAACCGAGATTTACGATTTAATGAGCTAATGCAAGGTAAAGAAAAGCTTTCGTTTGATGAGTTGAAAAAAATAAAATACGATTGTACTTATCCTAAAAATGGGGGTATTGCAAAAACATTTCAACCTATCTATAAACTCAATGAGGCTGATTACCCTGATATTGCTGATGCAATTGCATTGTTGAAAAAATGGAATTTTTCCGGAACAACTTCAAACAAAGAAGCTGCTATTGCACTTTATACATTCAAATACATATTCAATAAAAAGAAAGTTGGTTATAACGCACTTGAAACAGGGGTTGAGTACGAAACGCCACTTTTACTTGAAGCAATACGCTATGCGAAAAAAACATTGATGAAGCATTACAATAGAATTGATGTTCCATTGGGCGAGGTACAATTGTTAATTAGAAAAGATAAAAAATATCCTGTAGCTGGCTTGCCTGAGTGTTTGGCTACAATTGCAAGTGAACAAACTGAAGATGGCCATTTGAAAGCAGAAAATGGAGATTCATTTATTATGTTTGCGAAGTTTTCTAAAAAAGGCAATAGTTATGAGTCCATTGTTCCATTTGGTGCTTCGCGCAGAGCAAACAGTCCTCATTTGATGGATCAAATGGAATTATATAGTAAACAAAAAACAAAAGTGGTTATATTAGATAAAGCAAAAGTATTAGAAACCGCTATAAAAATTTATCATCCAAAGTAATTGATTTTTAATTTATGAGTTTACAAAACGATTTAATATTGAGAGCCGCAAGAGGCGAAAAGGTAGAACGTACACCTGTATGGTTGATGCGTCAGGCAGGACGAGTTCTTCCTGAATATAGAGCAGTTCGTTCAAAAATGGGAGGTTTTAAAGAGTTGGTTGAAACTCCTGAATTTGCTTGTGAAGTAACCGTTCAGCCAGTTGATATTTTAGGAGTAGATGCCGCTATTATTTTTTCTGATATTTTGGTAATTCCTGAAGCAATGGGATTGCCTTACCAGATGATTGAAGCGAAAGGGCCTTGGTTTGAAAAAACAGTAAAAACTAATCAGGATATAGCGCAACTTAAAATAGCTCAGCCTGAGGATTTGCACTATGTGATGGATGCAATAAAGCTTACAAAAAAAGCATTGAATAACAGAGTGCCTTTGATTGGATTTGCTGGTGCGCCATGGACCATATTTGCATATATGATTGAAGGAAGTGGTAGCAAAACATTTTCAAAAGCCAAGAAATTTTTATATACCGAGCCTTCACTTTCTCATCAATTATTGCAAAAAATAACCGATAGCACCATTAATTATCTTAAAGGGCAAATTGCTGCCGGTGCAGATATGCTACAGTTGTTTGATAGTTGGGCAGGAGTGCTATCCCCAGAACAATACAATCAGTTTGCATTGAAGTATATTGCTCAAATATGTGATGCAATTAATGAGGTGCCACTAACCGTATTTGCTAAAGATGCCCATTTTGCTCGAAAAGAAATGGGTTTGTTAAATTGTAATAGTATCGGTTTGGATTGGACTGTGGATATAGCTGAGTCGCGTGCTCTTGTTGGCCCAAACAAAACATTACAAGGTAATATGGATCCATGTTTGTTGTATGCCGATTATGCTACAATAAAAAAAGAAGCCATTAAAATGCTACAAGCGTTTGGACCACACCGCCACATCGCAAATTTGGGACATGGCTTATATCCTGATTTAGAAAAAGACAAAGTGAAGTGTTTTGTCGACACAATTAAAGAATTTAGATTTTAATACATAATTTTTTATATTTTTAATCTAATAATAACTTATTTGATAATAGATGAGTAATGTAATTAAAGGAGATAAAAAAGTAATAAACGCTTGGACGTTTTACGATTTTGCAAATTCATCCTATCCATTGGTAATTACTTCTGCCATATTTCCTATCTTTTATGTTAATGTTACAGCTACAAAAGATGAAACAGGAGCAATTATTAGTGATACAGTAAGTTTGTTCGGTCGTGATTTTAAAAATACCGAAATTTATGATTATGTAGTAGCACTCTCTTTTATTATAGTTTCTATTTGTTCTCCTTTATTATCAGGTATTGCTGATTATATTGGCAACAAAAAGCGTTTCATGCAATTCTTTTGTTACCTAGGTTCACTTTCGTGTGCTTCGCTTTATTTTTTCAGTAAAGATTTTTTATTTTGGGGCTTGTTATCTGTACTTTTTGCTAGCGTTGGTTATTGGGGTAGTGTTGTTTTTTATAATGCTTATTTACCTGAAATTGCTCATCCCGAAGAACATGATAAAGTAAGTGCAAAAGGCTATTCAATGGGCTATTTTGGCAGTGCTATTCTATTAATAATCAATTTAGTTCTTATTAAGGCCTTTGGCATGCCTGCTAAATATTCTTTTGTTTCAGTTGCTTTATGGTGGGTTGGTTTTGCTCAGATTACTTTTTCAAAACTTCCTAACGCAAGAGCTAATAACGATAAAATGTTTAAAGACCACGTTGTTTTAAAAGGTTTTAAAGAGCTAATTAAGGTTTGGCACGAGTTGAAACACATCAAACGTTTAAAACGATATTTGTTCGCCTTTTTTACCTATAGCATGGCTGTTCAAACGGTAATGTTAGTTGCGGTTATGTTTGCAAAAAAAGAAATTGTTGGTATTGAAGATAGTAACTTAATAATAAGTGTATTACTGATTCAGTTTGTTGGAATGGGTGGTTCATTTCTATTTTCACGATTATCAAAAAAAATAGGAAATATAAAAGCATTGGGCGTATCTCTATTTATTTGGATTGCCATTTGTTATGGCACTTATGCTTTTGTTTACACTCCTAATTCTTTTTATGTGGTAGCATGTTGTGTTGGTTTGGTGATGGGAGGTGTTCAGTCGCTATCTCGTTCTACTTATTCAAAATTGTTACCCGAAACTGACGACCATGCTTCATATTTTAGCTTTTATGATGTGTGCGAAAAAATCGGTATTGTTATTGGCATGTTTTCCTTTGGCTTTATTGAAGGCATGACAGGTGGAATGCGAAATTCGATATTGTCGTTAATTGCTTTTTTTGTTATAGGTTTTTTAATTTTGCTTACTATACCTAAAACAAAAAGTGTAACCGATAGTAATTAAATCATTTAATTCATAAAGATGCATAACCTTTTTTTAGCGAATAGGTAGGTGTATCTTTACAAAATGCTTATTAAAGCACCTTATTTTTAAATAGTATGATAGTAGATATTTTTATTCCCTGTTTTATCGACCAAATTTATCCCGAAACGGCATTAAATATGGTTAAAATATTAGAAAAAGTGGGTTGTGGCGTAAACTATAATCCTGAGCAAACGTGTTGCGGTCAACCAGCCTTTAATATGGGGTATTGGAACGACTGCAAGGAAGTAGGAGAGAAGTTTATCCGAGAGTTTCAAAACGATAGATATATTGTTTCGCCTTCTGCTTCATGTGTAGGTATGGTAAAAAACTATTATCCTGATATGTTTCATAATACCGTGCTACATAATGAATACAAGCAAGTACAAAAAAACATTTATGAGTTTTCCGATTTCATGGTAAATGTTTTGAAGATAACTGATTTAGGAGCTACTTTAAAAGGTGTGGCAACCTATCACGATTCGTGTGCAGCATTGAGAGAATATGGAATAAAAAGAGAACCGCGTGTATTGCTTGAAAAGGTGCGTGGTTTAGAGTTGCGCGAAATGAAAGATGCGGATGTGTGTTGTGGTTTTGGTGGAAGCTTTGCAACAAAGTTCGAACCTATATCAGTAGGTATGGCCGAACAAAAAATTGAAAATGCAAATAAAACAGGAGCAGAGTATATTATTTCTACTGACGCATCGTGCTTAATGCACATGGAAGGTTATGCAAAAAAGAAAAATAGCCCAGTAAAAATGATGCACTTGTGTGATGTGTTGGCATCGGGTTGGGATTAATAAATAACTATTATTGAGAAGCTTTATTGTAGAGCATTTCAGCTGTTTCCCAATTTACTACATTCCACCACGATGCAATGTAATCAGCCCTACGGTTTTGATTTTTAAGGTAGTATGCATGTTCCCATAAGTCTAAAGCTAAAATGGGTGAACCTTTTACTTCTATACTAGGGGTATTCATTAAAGGATTATCTTGATTAGGGGTAGAGCTAATAACCAAGCCATTTTTAGTAGCAACTAACCATGCCCAACCTGATCCGAAGCGGCTCATTGCTGTTTCAGTAAATTTCTTTTTAAAGTTATCGAACGAGCCAAAAGTAGCATTTATAGCAAGTGCAAGCTTCCCTTCATTTGTATTACTTCCATTGGGTTTCATAAGCGTCCAAAATAACGAGTGGTTGTAATGGCCACCTCCATTATTGCGTAAGCTAATCGGTAACTTATCAATATTCTCAAAAATCGATTCAAGTTCAAATTTATTACCAATCAATAAACTATCAACACTTTCAAGGGCTTTGTTTAAGTTGGTAACATACGCTTGATGATGCTTGCCATGATGGATTTCCATTGTAAGCTTATCAATGTGTGGCTCTAAAGCATCGTAAGCGTAGGGCAGTGCAGGCAATGAAAAAATTGGCTTTTCATTAGGTGATAACAGTGGTAAATTTTTGTTTTCACCGATAGTTGCTGTTGTACTTTTAATATCTGATAATAAAAAAGTGCCCAACGCCAATGTAGCCGATTTTTTAATAAAATATCTTCTCGAATTGTCTGTGCTCATTACCTAATTTTTATGCAAAGTTTACCAATACTTGGTTTTTTTCAACAGCAACACCCTTTTTTACATTTATTTTCTTTACTACACCATCCGTTGGCGATTTAATAATGTTTTCCATTTTCATGGCTTCAAGCACAAGAATAGGGTCTCCTTTTTGAACGGTTACACCTTCTGTAACACGTATGTCTAAAACCAATCCAGGCATTGGTGCTTTTATTTCATTTACTTTGTTGGCATTAAGGTTATCGAGCCCTAACGATTTAAGTAATTCATCATATTTGTCCTTAATATTCAGTTGATACTTGTTGCCATTAACGCTTATAAGTAAGCTTTTTTCTGTATAATCGGCTTTAATTATATCAACTGTATATGATTTGTTGTCCTTAATAATATGATAGCTGCCTTCTTTTGTTGCTATTATATCCCAATTAAATGGAACATTATTTATTGTGCCATTCGAATCTGTTTCAAATACCACTTGATGCTCAGCACCGTTGTTTACTTTTACTTTTAACATAAAGGCAAATTTAACTTTTTTTAGTGGGATTAACAATAAGCTACTAAAAGGAAAAATTAATATCCTGTACGTTGTGATTTGCTTTCAAAATGTATCTTTGACCTATTGATAAACACTTATAGGTTAGATGTATATATAACTTGTAGGGTTGTGATTTGCTTTCAAAATGTATCTTTGACCTATTGATAAACACTTAGCGTAAAGTGGGAAATTAAAATGAAAGAGTTGTGATTTGCTTTCAAAATGTATCTTTGACCTATTGATAAACACTGTTGGGTTGTGACTACTTTATGGTATGACCGTTGTGATTTGCTTTCAAAATGTATCTTTGACCTATTGATAAACACTAGATGAGCTTGCT
>JBASCV010000344.1:0-12883 GCA_049651825.1 Bacteroidia bacterium | reverse complement strand
CCACATATATGAATATGGTGAATTTCCACCATTGGGATTTACACTTGCTGTGCCATCATTTCCGGCATAGCATTTAACATTGCTACTTGTAAGGTTAAGTGAAATCGGATTTGGCTGAGTTATAGTGGCACTGGCGTTTGCCGTGCAACCTTTTGCATCTGTAATAGTAACCGAATAAGTAGCAGCTTTTAATGCATTAATATTAGCACTAGTTTGTAAGTCGGGAAACCAAACATATGAGTAGCCCGGTGTACCTCCACTAGCAACAACTGATGCAGTACCATTGTTAAGATAATCACAAGTTTCGTTTGTGCTTGATGTGATTGCAGTTAGCTGCTGTGGTTGGTTTATGCTAATGTTATTATTAGCAATGCATCCATTAACATCAGTAACAGTTATTGAATAATTACCTGCACTAAGGTTAGAAATGCCCGCTGTTGTATATCCTCCAGGTGCCCATAGGTACGTATAATTTGGCGTACCACCCATTGGTGCAGCTGCAACATATCCATCATTTCCACCAAAACAGCTAACATCAATTTGTGAAGTAAAACTAACGGTCACCGGCAACGGTTCTGTTATGTTGACAATAGAAGATGCATCACATCCGTTTGTATCTGTAATTGTAAGTGTATATGAACCAATATTTAAATTATTAATCGTTGCATTGGTAAGTGCTCCTGGTTGCCAAAGATATGTATATCCAGGTGTACCACCATTAGGAATTGCTGTTGCAGTTCCATCGTTTAAATTACTGCAGGTTTTGTTGGTTTTGCTGTATAAAGCAGCTAGTGCAATTGGCTGTGAAATAGTTACTTGTCCATTTGTGGCACACCCCGAATTATCAGTAACAGTTACGCTATATGCACCAGCACTAAGATTACTAATATTCTGAGTAGTATTATTTCCTGGACTCCACATATATGAATATGGTGAATTTCCACCATTGGGATTTACACTTGCTGTGCCATCATTTCCGGCATAGCATTTAACATTGCTACTTGTAAGGTTAAGCGAAATCGGATTTGGCTGAGTTATAGTGGCACTGGCGTTTGCCGTGCAACCTTTTGCATCTGTAATAGTAACCGAATAAGTAGCAGCCTTTAATGCATTAATATTAGCACTAGTTTGCAAGTCGGGAAACCAAACGTATGAGTAGCCCGGTGTACCTCCACTAGCAACAACTGAAGCAGTACCATTATTAAGGTAATCACAAGTTTCGTTTGTGCTTGATGTGATTGCAGTTAGCTGCTGTGGTTGGCTTATAGTAACTGAATTTGTTACAACACATCCTTTGCTATCCGTAATTGTCACGGTGTATGTGCCAGCTATGATGTTTTTTAAAGTAGCCGTAGTTGCACCACCTGGCGTCCACGAAAATGTATAATTTGGGGTTCCTCCAACGGCATTTGCAGTTATTGTTCCATCATTTCCACCAAAACAACTTACATTGGACTGATTAATAAAATTTATTGACAATGGATTTGGTTCTGTAACGGTAGTATTTGAAACGGAAGTACAGTTTTTAGCATCGGTTACTGATAATGTATAAGTTCCTGCTGACAAATTTGAAATGTTTGAAGTTGTGTATGCTCCTGGCTGCCATAGATAACCATATGGAGCTGAGCCCCCAGTGACTGATGCATTGGCAATTCCATTGTTCAGATTGTTGCACGTTTCAGGACTACTATTTATATTGACGTTAATTTTTGTTGGTTGGGTTATACTTACAATATTCGTTCCAATACAATTTTTATTATCTTTTACAGTTAAAGTATAAGTGTTAGCTGTTAGGTTGGTTGCAGTTGGAGAGGTACCTCCTGAGCTCCAGTTATAAATGTAAGGTGGTGTGCCACCACCTACTGTTGCCGTAGCTGTACCATTACTATAATTATAGCAACTAACATCGCTTTTTGAAATAGAAATAGCAATTGGGCTGGGTTGATTAATTGTATATACACCTGTGTTTACACATTGCTTTGCATCTGTTACAGTAACCGTGTAGGTTCCTATGGTTTTGTTCAAAATTGAACTTGTTGTTTGATTTCCAGGTTGCCAAAAATATGTGTATGGGCCATTGCCGCCAGAAGCTGTAACAGAAACAGAACCATTACTTTCCCCAAAACATGTTGCATCAGTAACTAATGTATTTAAAGCAATTGGTGTTGGTTGGGTAATTGTAGCTGTAGCAGTTGTGGTGCAACCGAGTCCGTTTTTAATTTCTACAGTATATGTTCCAATTGATAAATTACTGATGGTTGGGGTTGTATTTGCCGGTACAGTGTTCCACGAAAAGGAATACGGAGATGCTCCACCGCTAACATTTATTGTTGCACTTCCGTCACTTCCGCCAAAACAGTTTACAGGTGAAGTTGTGGTAGCCACCACTCCATCAAAATTTACATAATTTATTCTTACTGTGTCTGAAACAGGCGCGCAAGTTCCAGTGCCTGTAGTTGTAAGAATCAGGTTAACGTATCCATTTGCGAGCTCAGTTGGGCTTGGAGTATAGGTAGCACCGGATAAAGTTGTATTGTTTGGGCTGAAAGAGCCTCCGCCACCGGACCAAGTTCCGCCAGTGGCAACGGTAACAGATCCGTTTAACGTGGTTACCGGACTTTGTTTGCAAACGGTTTTGTCTGCACCTGCATTAGCAGTTATTAAACTAGATGTTACGTTAACTGAAGCGAAAGCAGGAGGACATCCAGATGCATCGGATAGTTTTACTGTATATGTTCCTGTACCAACTGTTATACTTTGTGCAGGATTAATATTATTCCACAAATAAGTGTATGGGGGGGTACCTCCACCTGCATTTGCAGTTATATTTATTGATGTTTGATTCGGACATAAAATCGGGTTTGATGGATTTATTGCAACAGTTAATGGTGGATTAAAGTTTACCCTTACTATGTCACAATTATTGCTTGGGCTACAAGAATTTGATAAACCGCACACTTGATAATCGACATATGGCGGTGCACCGGGCATTTGTGAAGCAACCGGATTGCTACAACCACTAGTACAAGATAAATAACTGTTGTAGGCGCCCAAAGGTCCTGGAGCAATTGAATTCCATACTACAGTTGTAGGATCAAAACCCCCAGCAGAAATTTGTGCAGTACATCCTTGATTTATTGAAATGTCCGGACCTGCAGTTGGAGGGGGAGGGATTGGGCAATCAACAACATTGAATTGGAAATCGCGTAATGTTTGACTTAGCACAACGCCATTCCGGGTTTCTTTCACAGAAACACCCACAACAAATTGTCCAATTGTATTTGCTATACCAGTTAATAACCCCGTTGAAGTATTTAAAGTTGGTGGAGCTCCACCAAGCGGATTAGTTGCGGAATATCCTGGCTGCCATACAATTGGCTGAAATGAGATTACATTTCCATTTGGGAATGTCGGGTCCTTCGGCCCACCTACAGCATTGTCACCATCAAATGGGGTATAAAACGAATATGTAAGTTGGTCACCATCTATATCCGTAGCAGAATGATCAAAGGTAAATTGCTGTCCGGCACAAATAAATACCGGTGGGAAAAGATCGAATGTGGGACTGCTATTGTTCGTAAAACTATTACATGAAACTAGCACATTATCGAAATTATAAATTTTGCTGGATGTTGAGCCAGCTGCAAATCTAACTTGGATAATAATTTGAACACTGGTTCCAACCAAACCAGTTGCACTTGCAACAGCATTTGTAAAATCATCAGCCAATTGCCCATTAGTTGGAAAAAGTATTTGTGGTCCTCCATTGATGCGATAAAACACATAAATAGAATCTGTAGGGTCTAAAGTACCCGTTTCGGACAAATCAACGTTAAGGTTAAAACTACTACAGCTTGAAACGGAAATAGATTGTGAAGTCCATTTTGCTTTAGCATTTGAAGCTCCAGTTATTTGAAATGTATTATTTTGAACGCTGGCATCACCTGGCGATGGGTTGCCTAAGCTTCGTGTCCAAGAAGTAGCTCCGTTGTCGACTGTGGTTGAGTTTGCGAGATTAAAATCTTCGCCCCATTTAACCGGGAAGCCTGGTATATAAGCATAAAAACTTGACCCAACACAAGGACAGCCAATAATGGTGCAATTACCGGTGCACGAATTGGGGTTGACATTTGTATTAAGGATACTAATGTTGCGTGCTTCTCGCTGCCAATATAAGTGGTAACCACCAGCATTCGGGGGTAAGTTGTTTACGGTTTTTGTATAAATTCCTTCCTCAACACAGGGAATTGGGCTTGGTGGTATTGCACATGGGTCTAATGTTGAAGGAATTGACGTTACTGTTCCAAGTGGAATTGTAATATTTCTCGTTGGCGTAAATTTTGCTCCGTTGTTGCCAAGCACTGTAATTGTAATGCTGGGGTCAAATCCTGCGGTGCCCGGCTTACAATCTCGATAAAGCTTTAATGTAACAGTATAACTCGAGCCTCCATTGTACACATAGGTTAACGTGCCACCAACCACATGAGATGCAATAAGATCTGCTGTGATATTGAAGAAAATAACTAAAAGTGATATTATGTAATATTGTTTCCTCATCCCATCAACTATAATCCAGTATTAATCGATATTACAATACTCATAATTTATTTACGGTAATGAAACAAAAAAGTTACGATGATTTACAGCATAATTTATTAACAATTTGTATTGGTAAATCACTTATTTACATTCATTTTGAATAGGTTTTCTGTCAAAAAACTTACTTGCCATTAGAACCTGCCTAAACCCAAAAAAGTTTTTACTGGGTATTCATATTTAAAAGATACCGTTGATTTTGACCTATTTGTGGTTAGGATTCCTTAAACTCCGATATAAAATGAAACTGAATATCAGGATTTTTTTCTTGTGCCATTTGCAATGCCCATGCAGATTCTGCTAAAAATACAGGTCTGCCTTCTTTATCCGCTGCCATGTGATGTGCTTTCTCAAAAATAAACGAATCTAGCTTTTTTGCATCTTTACAACTTATCCAGCAGGCTTTGTATAAAGCAATATGTTCAAAATTACAGGATGCAGAATATTCGCTTTTTAGGCGGTGCTGAATTACTTCAAACTGTAAATTTCCTACCGTACCTAACACTTTTCTATTATCGGTTTTTTTAGTAAATAGCTGTGCAACACCCTCATCTGTAAGCTGTTCCAATCCTTTGTTGAGTTGCTTTGTTTTCATTGGGTCGGCATTTGATACGTACCTAAATAACTCAGGCGAAAATTGTGGTATTCCTTTAAAATTCATTTTTTCGCCTTCAGTAAGTGTATCACCAATTTTAAAATTGCTCGAATCGTACAAACCTATGATATCGCCAGGGTAGGCTTCATCTACCACGCTTTTATCTTGGGCCATAAATGCCGTAGGGTTCGAAAATTTCATATTTCTATTTTCGCGCACATGAAAATAGTTTTTGTTGCGTTCAAACTTACCAGAAACTATTCTTAAAAAGGCGATTCTATCCCTGTGCTTAGGGTCGAGGTTGGCATGTATTTTAAAAACAAATCCGCTAAAATTTTTATCGTCAGGATTTACTTCTCTGGTATCGGATGTACGGCCTTTGGGAGCTGGTGCAATTTCAATAAAACTATCCAACAACTCACGAACACCAAAATTATTGACAGCACTTCCAAAAAATACTGGCGATACCATTGCTTCTTTATACTCTTCTACATCAAATTTAGGGTATCCGGCTTCAAGTAGTTCAACATCGTTACGTAAGGTTTTTGCATAATCTTCACCAATCAATTTATCCAACGTGCCATCGTTCAAATCCTTTATGGCTATTGAGTTTTCATCCGTTTGTTTTTCGCCAGAGTTGAAAACGGTTAAACTTTTTTCGTACAAATTGTAAACGCCCTTAAATGTTTTACCCATGCTAATAGGCCAACTTAGCGGACGTAAATCAATGCGCAATTCTTTTTCAATTTCTTCCAATAAATCAAAGGGATCTTTTCCTTCTCTATCAAGTTTATTGATAAACACAATAACAGGCGTACTACGCATGCGGCACACTTCTAGCAGTTTGCGTGTTTGCGGCTCAACCCCTTTCGCGCAGTCAATAAGCATCACTACGCTATCCACAGCAGTAAGTGTACGGTAGGTATCCTCTGCAAAATCTTCGTGGCCGGGTGTATCTAACAGGTTTATTTTAACTCCTTTGTATTCAAAACCCATTACCGAAGTAGCAACCGAAATTCCACGCTGACGCTCTATTTCCATAAAATCGGAAGTAGTGTGCTTTTTTATTTTATTCGATTTTACAGCACCTGCAGTTTGTATAGCACCACCAAATAAAAGGAGCTTTTCAGTTAATGTGGTTTTACCAGCATCGGGGTGAGCAATAATGCCAAAGCTTCTTCGTTTTTCGATTTCTTCTTTTAAACTCATAGTTGTATTCAAAATACATACTTATCAATAAGTATGGTCAGATTATTACTAATCTCATGTTACGCATAAAAAAGATAAGCCCTCCCACAGTCTTCGACAAGCTCAGACTGACTGCACGCTGGTCATATTGAGCCTGTCGAAATATGTGCGAAAGCATTCTTAACATAATGACATTGACCTCAGGGGCTTTTATTAAAAGTAATTATCTAACTTTTAAAATGGGTTTGCGTAACATGAGTTACTAAATAAAAAACCCCAACTTTTCCTAAAATTAGGAAAAGGCGGGGTTTTTGTATATAATGGATTTAAATTATTGTTTTTTCTCAGCAATACGAGCTGCTTTACCTGTTAATCCACGTAAGTAGAATAAACGAGCTCTGCGTACAACACCTACTTTGTTTACTTCTACTTTATCAATAAAAGGAGAATGTACTGGGAAAATACGCTCAACGCCAACTGAGTTGCTCATTTTACGAACTGTAAATGTTTCAGTTGTACCAGCGCCTTTACGTTGAATAACAACACCTTGGTATTGCTGAACACGTTCTTTTTCACCTTCTTTAATTTTATAATGTACAGTAACTGTGTCACCTGCTTTAAATGATGGATGACTTGCTTTTGCTGCTAATTGCTCTTGTGCGTATTTTAATAAATTGCTCATAACCTTTTGTTTTACACGTACTTATTATCCTTTTTCTTTCAAAGGACTGCAAATATACTGCTTTTTTTACAATTGAAAACTTTTTCTAATAAAATATTTTTCTTTTTATCAAAAATCATACAATACAACAAGTATAATTGAAGTGTAATAACAATAAAAATATACTTTTATCTTTACAAATATGGACAAAATAGGTAGTTTAATATTCTTATATTCATATATTTGTGGTTAAAATGTATAAAATAATATTTACTTATGAACTATTTTAAGGTTTTATTGGTTACTGCTTCTGTTTGTTATTCAGTAACTGCTTTTTCTCAAAAAACAGCCGATGCATACTTAAAAAAGGCTACTGCACAGTCAATGGAAGGTATGTACAAAGAAGCCGTAGAAAATTACAATAAAGCCATTGCCATTAATGATGACGACCCTACATCGTTTTACGCAAGAGCGCAAGCTAAAGGCGAACTTGCTGATTATGAGGGTGCTATAAAAGATTATTCAATGGCTATTGACTTAAAACCTGATTATGCCGAAGCTTATTTTCAACGTGGTTATATAAAAGATTTAATGGCTAACTACGAAGGAGCTATTAAAGATTTTGATAGTGCTATTAAATTAAATCCTGATTATTACTTGGCGTATCAAAACAGAGCTACTGCTAAAGATAAAATAGGCGATTTTTCAGGAGCGGTTGAAGATTATAGCAAGGCAATTCTTTCAAAACCAGATTATTACACTTTTTTAAACAGAGGTAAATCTAATTACGAGTTAAAAAATTACTCAGGTGCTTTGCAGGATTATAGTAAGGCCATTGATGTAAATGCAAATGATTACGAAGTGTATTATTTGAGAGGCTTTGCTAAGGTTGGTTTAAAAGAATATGCTGATGCTATTAAGGATTTTGATAAAGCATTGGAGCTAAAAGGCGAAGATCCTAAAATTTTTAATGCTAAAGCCTGGGCCGAAATTTCAATGAACGATTTAAAAGCTGCTTTTGGTACACTTAACTATGCTGTTGAATTAAAGTGGGATTATGCCGATTCTTATTTCAATAGAGCTTATGCACGAAACGAAATTCAAGATTATGAACTTGCTGTTGCCGACTTAAACAGAGCAATTGACTTAAATCCTGATTACTTTAAAGCCTATAACTTGCGTGGAGAAATGAAAGGAAAACTGAACGATAACAAAGGCGAATTGGCTGATTATAACAAAGCTATTGAATTAAAACCTGATTTTGCTGTGGCTTATTACAATAGAGGTATTGCTAAAACTAAAACTGCTGATAAAGCAGGTTCTTGTGCCGATTTTGAGCAAGCAAAAAAGTTGGGCTATGCCAAAGCTGAGCAAATTTTGAACGAATATTGTAAATAAAAAAATGCTATAGTTGATGGGCTATTCGGCCCCCAACTGCATTACATTATTTTTCCATAGTTGTTCGGCAAAAACAGAAAATTCTTTTGGTGCTGATTTAAATGCGGGGTCAAATTTATATTCGCCTCCCGTGTATTGTTTGTTCCCCTTATCATCAGTTGTTACTTCAACTTTGTTTTTGCCTCTCATGGCATATTTTTGTTGTGCTTGATACATAATTATTTTCATATCGGCAGGGCTAACATCACTTCTGCAAGCAACCAAGTATAGTAACCATACTTCAGCCATCCCATCTTTATTTAAGTCGGTTATTTGAAGCGTATTTTTAATGAATGATGCTTCAATATCAAAAGGACAATCACTTATGTAATCGTATACTTTCCAAAGTTGTTTAATGCTATCATTTTTAATGCTGAATTGATAAGCAAAAAGTTCAGCATCATTGCCCTCATTTTCATGTTTAAACTTGGCATTTGTATAACTGCCCGTTTCTGTTATAATTACAATGTTATCGCCAGTTTTATCAGAAAAGCGAATTGCTGCTTTTACCGTGCCTTCGTATTTTAGAGCTTTAGGCAATTGATTTAAATCGAGTGGAGTTGATTGAATTGTTACTTGAGCAAAAACAGTTAATGATTGAGTAAAAATGAATAAAATAAGTAGTTGTTTTTTCATATGTAGATAATTTGTTTTTTAATTGCCATATGGAATATGCCATGCTATCTTCATCCGTGTTTGTGTATGTTTGGTGCATGGCTATTTCATAATTTAAATTTGCTGGAAAAATCAATATAAAAAAACAAACCTCTCAATGCTTTAAAAGTATTGAGAGGTTTGAAGTAGTGTATGAAAAATGTTTTATTTAATGTTGTGATATACTTTTTGAATATCATCTTCCTCTTCTAGCTTGCTAACAAGGGTCATCACCTCTTCTAGTTGTTCGTCAGTTAATTCAGTTGTAGAGTTTGGAATACGTTCTAATTCGGAACTGATGATGTTTAATTTTTTTTCTTCAAGTGCTTTTTGCATTGAACCAAAATCGTTGAAAGCAGTATAAATTACAACTTCTTCATCATCGTATTCAAACTCTTCGCAACCAAAATCAATCAATTCCATTTCGAGTTCTTCGAGGTTTAGGTTTTCGTTTTTTATTTTGAAAACACCTTTGCGTTCGAACAAATAATCCAAAGAACCTGTTTTTCCTAGCTCGCCACCGTTTCTGTTGAAATGCATACGTACATTGGCAACAGTACGCGTAGGGTTGTCAGTAGCACACTCGCACAAAATAGCTATTCCGTATGGTCCTTTGCCTTCGTAAATAACCTCTTCAAGGTTGCTCGCATCTTTTGATGTAGCACGTTTAATGGCTGCATCAATGCGGTCTTTAGGCATATTCAACCCTTTTGCATTTTGAATTGCCAATCTTAACCTTGAGTTACCATTGGGGTCGCCACCACCAAGTTTTATAGCAATAGCAATTTCTTTACCGATACGGGTAAAACCTTTTGCCATTTTATCGTAGCGAGCAAACATTTTGTACTTACGTTTTTCAAATACACGTCCCATAGTAAAACAATTTTTAAAGATTAGAATATGCCTATCGCTTATTTCTCGATAAACTCGAAATGACCTTACACACTATTATTTCGCGCTTGTCGAGAAAGTATGATAGCTGTTATAATATTTTGATTACACAAATTTATAAAAAAATTATGAATTTAAAAGTTTTAGATAAGCTGTAAAATCCCACACATCGCCATAAAAACAACCATCGTAATAATACTCCATATCCATATTTAAATAGCAGCACAAGGCAATGAATACAAACAATACGTAGCGAGCAAGTTTGTAGTTTACAGTATAATCAATCAAATATGCAAATGGAATAATGAGTAAGGCATACCACTCAACAAAGCTACGGGCACCAAATGCACAGCCAAACCACCAGCACCACCAGCTGGCAAATAAATAACTTATGAATAAAAATAATGCTAAAAATGCGCTTCCTTCCCAACGTTTGTTAGGTATTTTAACTATCATAAAAAACATACCTACAACACTTAATAAAACTAGGGGAGTGTATACAAAAAGTCCGTTTTTGGCACTAAACCAAACTTGTATCAGTTTAGGATTGAGCCAATTAGAAAAGCTTTCGTTACCATAGGAATAGATAAATAAGTTGCCTGTTGTTTGATGCCAATATATTAATTGAGGTATGCATAAAGGAATTGACAATAAAACGGACCAAAAAATGATTTTAGGGTTGCTAAACAACAATTTAAAACGGTTAATCAATTCTTGTTTAGTATTTACAGCATAAAACAATGGAAATGAGGCTATTATGACATTGGTTGGCCTTGTTAACAGTATTAAAACAAGGGTGAAAGTAAAAAGTAAATAGCTTTTAAACGAAGGCTTTTCTACAATTTTTGGAGTAAGATAAACAATAAAGCTAAACAAAAAGAAGCTATAAACGTGCGACATGCCTGGTGCATCAATGCTATAGTAGTATAAATTAGTACCCAACAAAAACAGGAACGGGCAAACAAGAGCAACGATTGAATTAAACTGTTTTAACAAAAAGCTACTCAATAAAAACAAGCCCAAACAACAATAAAAAACACCAGCAACGTACAGTGCAAATGAATATATTTTAGAAAAGCCATTTGGCTCAAAACCAAGTGGTTGAGCTAAAAAATGTGCTGCTAAAAAAAACGGGCTTTGCAAAATGGCTACTCCCGAAGGATATTTTGTTTTTATGGTATTGTTTACCGAATCCAACTGAAAACCGTAGCCACTGTGTGCCGATACACTATCAGGCAAAGCGCTAGCATTATTGCCATAAATAAACCAAATGGGTTGATATACGTAATACCCCGCTGCATCAGCCCAAATAACTCCGTGATAGGAGTTGGCTTTGTCTTTACTGTGTTTATTCAACGATAGTAATATACAAAGCGGAATAAAAAAGTAGAGGAATAGTTGGGGTTTTAGGAGTTTCATTAATTGGATTTTGACTACTTTTTTTAGTTTTTCTTAATTTTTAAAGCGTTACAAAATAATCTCCGCAAAAAATGCGGATAATAGTGGCTTTAATCTCCGCATATGTTGTTTTTGGCTTTTCTTGAAATAATAGATGCTAGCATTACTTCATTTTTTTAGGTTAACGTTTCGCGCCTAGGCGATGCCACCGCCTCGCAAAATTTTATTCAAAACTACAAATATTTCCTTTCAAACTCTGCACTATAATTCGAAGAACTGCGGTGGTAGCGTCCTAGGCGCTGTTATCGGTTCGGCTTTTTATTGTCGTATTCGTTTTTCTCAATTTTATACCAATTATGTTCAACTCCGTCAAGTTTAAATCTCTCAATAAAGTTTAGTCCAACTTTTTTCAAAATTTTATTTGAGCCGTCATTTTCACAGTCAACCATTGCGAACACTTCATTTGATTTAAGTTCTTCAAAAGCATAATTTAATGAAGCAAATACAGTTTCTGTCGCAAATCCTTGCCCCCAATATTTTCTGATGAGTCGGTAGCCAAGGTCATAGTAATTTTTGTGATTGTTTGTCAAGTCAGTTACAAATTTCAATCCTGTCCAGCCGATAAAGCTGTTTGTTCTTTTGTCAATAATTGCCCAACGTCCAATTCCATTATCAATATATTGTTGTCGAATAAAATTTATTACATCTACAATTTGTTCTTTACTTGACACTGGCATATTCCCTAGATATCTATGAACTTCAGGGTCAGAATCAAGTTCAAACATCCCGTCAATGTCTGAAGGAATTATTTCTCTCAAAATTAGCCGTTCTGTTTCTGCAAAGATTTTGACATTGTTTTTAATTTTTACTGCGCTTATCATTTCACTATCAATTCGTTCTTGAGTCAATATTTGAAATCCATTTTTCAAATAAAAACCAATTGGTGATTTATAAAATTCACCATCGTTTTTCAAATCATTATTATGGTCAATTACCCAACCATAAAACTCGCCCAAATCTCTTTTAAGTCTATTTATTAATAAATTACCAAATCCATTTCCCTTGAATTCATTTTTAACGATAATTGAGAACCTTTTTTCTTTCTCTTTTTCAAATTCAACAGCCCAAGCTAAAACTGTATTATTCTGTTCAATTAGATAATGATTATAGTTTTCAACCCCTTCTAATAAAATTCCAAATCTGTCTTTAAGTTTAATTGGATACTCATCATTCCACATTTGATCTATTTGCTGGAATTGGTCATTATTTATATTTTTTGTTTTAATGATTTCCATTAGCTTTTTTCTCTCTGAGGTTGTTTTATTAAGCTTGCCCATAACGTTTCGCAGCTACCCGAAGGTGGCGATTTCGAAGCATTTCACTGTCAACCAAGCAGAAACTTTGATAGAAGAACAAAGCTTGATTTAACCACTGAACCGCCACTTTTGGGTAGGTGCTGTTAG
>JBASCV010000343.1:0-16748 GCA_049651825.1 Bacteroidia bacterium | reverse complement strand
GCCATTATTCCAGCAGCGATTAAACCAACGTGAGCTATAGATGAATATGCAATTAAGCGTTTAAAATCTTTTTGAGCGATAGCAATACAAGATGCATATATGATTCCAATTACCGACAACAGGATAACCAATCCTCCCCATTCTGCAACACCTAACGGTGTAACTGGCAATAACCAACGAATTAATCCATAAGTACCCATTTTAAGCATTATACCCGAAAGTAACATTGTTCCCTGGGTTGGAGAAGTTGTATAGGTATCTGGTTGCCAAGTATGAAAAGGGAAGATGGGCATCTTAATGGCAAATGCCATAAAAATAGCTCCAAATACACACCCTTGTTGAGGTGCTGTTAATGATCTGCCCGCTTCATAAAGTGCTTGCAATTCAAATGAATGGTTGCCTGCGGTATGTAGGTATAAATAAATAAATCCCCACAACATTAATAAACTACCCACTAAGGTATAAACAAAAAACTTAAACGTAATTTTTGCACTGTTTTCTCCACCCCAAAGCAAGCAAATAAAGTAAATTGGAATGAGTGCCAACTCCCAAAAAATATAGAATAAGAACCCATCAAGAGATACAAATACGCCAACAAGTGCCATTTGCATCGCTAATATAAGCGAATAAAATACCGATGGATTTTTGTAATCGTTTTTAAATGATGTAAGAATAATAATTGGTACAAGAAATGTGGTTAATAATACCAACAACATTGAAATGCCATCAATACCCACATGAAAATGAATACCGAGTGTTTGAATCCATGCATGATTAAATTCAAATTGTGTTGCATCATTGTGTTTAAACTGAGCAACAGCAATTAACGAAATAATAAATTCAATAATGGCTGCACCAAGAGCAATTTTCTTTACTTGCTCTCCTTTTACAAACAACAACATTAGCGCTGCTATAAGTGGAAAAAATATTAATAATAGTGTTAGCATAAAATGTTTTGTAATTTCTTCTTCTTTATAAATTTAAAATTTTCAAATACTACGTTTTACATCATTCGAGTAAAAAGGATTACCACAATACTTATTACCATAATAAAAATATATACACCAATGTTTCCTGTTTGAACCAAGCGAATTTGGCTACTTGTCCAATTTACAAGATAACCAACACCATTTACAATACCATCAACAAGTTGATTATCGATTACTTTGTGTAGGCCAACAGAAATAGCGTTTAACGGTTTTGTAATTGTCAATTCATACAATTCGTCAATCATGTATTTTTTGTATACCAATTTGTGTAGTGGACTCAATTGCTTGTCTTCCGAAACTGGTAGCGCTTTTTGTTTTACGTATACAGTATATGCATAATACAATGATAAAGCCATAACACCAATAGCAATTGCCATTAAGGTATATTCTGTAGAGTGTGATAAATGATGAGTAATGCGGAAAGAAGACTCTTCAAACACAGGTTTTAAAAACGCATCTAAATAATGTTTGCCGTGCAATACTTCTGGAATGCCAATAAATCCGCCAACAACAGAAAGTAGTGCTAATACTACTAGAGGAATTGTCATGCTTTTTGGTGATTCATGCAAATGTTCTAATTGATGTTTGGTTCCTCTAAAGCTTCCTGAAAAGGTTAAGAAATACAAGCGGAACATGTAGAATGTAGTCATAGCAGCCCCTGCAACACCAATAATCCAAAGCAGTTTATTGTGTTCAAAAGCGTGTGCTAAAATTTCGTCTTTCGAAAAGAAACCTGAAAATGGTGGGCAACCCGCTATCGCTAAAGTGCCAAGCAAAAACGTGATGTGTGTTATTGGTAAGTGTTTTTTTAATCCACCCATACTTCTGATGTCTTGTTCGCCACTCATAGCATGAATAACACTACCAGCACCAAGGAATAATAGTGCTTTAAAGAATGCGTGCGTCATCACGTGGAATACAGCACCCGTATAAGCTCCTACGCCTAATGCTAAAAACATATAACCCAATTGTGATACTGTTGAGTATGCCAACACTTTTTTAATATCGTTTTGTGCTAAGCCAATGCTTGCAGCAAATAATAGCGTACAAGCACCAACTATTGCAATCACTTCCATTGAATGTGGTGCAAGGGTAAATAAAATGTTTGAACGAGCAATCATATAAATACCTGCTGTAACCATGGTTGCTGCGTGTATCAATGCTGATACAGGTGTTGGACCTGCCATTGCATCTGGTAGCCACGTGTATAAAGGCAATTGCGCGCTTTTGCCCATAGCACCAACAAACAATAAAAGTGTTATTGCTGTAAGTG
The DNA here is from genome assembly GCA_049651825.1 of Bacteroidia bacterium. Classification (GTDB taxonomy): domain Bacteria; phylum Bacteroidota; class Bacteroidia; order 2-12-FULL-35-15; family 2-12-FULL-35-15; genus 2-12-FULL-35-15. The sequence continues at coordinate 14,486 of JBASCV010000343.1, read as the reverse complement.
TGGCATTATTGGAAGCAAAGTTTTTTGCCAATACAAACACATCGTTGTAAGCAACGCTACCAAAGGTTATAAATATAAGAATGATGCCCAATACAAAGCCAAGGTCGCCAATACGGTTCATGATGAACGCTTTTTTAGCCGCATTGTTGTAAGCTGTGTTTTTAAACCAAAAGCCAATCAATAAATAGGAGCACAATCCAACGCCTTCCCAACCAACAAACATTATTAGGTAGTTAGAACCCAACACCAATAATAACATAAAGAAAATAAATAAATTCAAATAGGCGAAAAAGCGCGAAAAGCCTTCATCGTGGCTCATGTAGCCTGCCGAATACAAATGAATTAAAAAACCTATACCTGTAATGATTAATAAAAACAGTGACGATAGAGGGTCAATTAAAAACGAAAACGGAATTGATAATTTTCCTGCGCTTATCCAACTAAATAAATCAATGGTAAAGCTTTTTTGAACACTTCCTGTAAGCTGAAAAAAGATGCCTAAAGAAATAATAAATGCACCCAATACAGCACTACAAGCAACTGTAGAAACAATGCCTTTCGATAATTTTTTTCCAAACAATCCGTTAATTAAAAAGCCAATCAACGGCAACAATGGGATTAACCAAACTAATTTTATCATACCTTCTTTAGTATTAGGTATCAAGTATCAGGTATCAAGTATTTTGTATTTATAATTTAGTTGTATAAGAAAACGTTAATCTTAACTACTACTTAATACTTACTACTTGATACTTACTACTTGATACTTTTTAATTTACCACTTTAATTTATTCAACACATTTATATCTGACGAATTTGTATTTCTATATACCATCATCAAAATAGCCAAGCCAACAGCAACTTCTGCGGCAGCTACAGCCATAATAAAAAACACAAAAACTTGTCCTTTACTGTCCGACAAATAACTTGAAAAAGCAACTAACAGTAAGTTTATTGCATTTAACATCAATTCAACCGACATAAAAATGATAATTGCATTTCGTCTGAAAAGCACCCCTAATACGCCTATTGTAAAAAGTACAGTACTTAACAGTAAGTACCAGTTTAATGGAATTGTTTGAATTGCTGACATATATTTTTTTTATTTTATACTACGTTTACCAAGCATCACAGCCCCAACCATTGCAACTAGCAATAATATTGACGCAACTTCAAATGGTAATAAAAATTCGTTAAACAATGTTTTTCCTAGTTTTTCAATTAGCCCAATGTTTGGATTAAATGCGTTGCTTGCAACAATCGTTTCTGCCCCTTTTAATGAACCTACAAGAACAACCAAAAGCAATCCAGCAGCTATTGTTGCAGAAGTTTTTAGTAATGCACTTTTTTGAGGTTCTGTTTCTTTATTAAGGTTTAAAAGCATGATTACAAAGAGGAATAAAACCATAATAGCACCAGCATATACAATGATGTGTACTGCTGCTAAAAATTGCGCATTAAGCAATACATAGTGTCCGGCTATTGTAAAAAAGGTAAGCACCAAATACAGTACACTATGTACAGGGTTTTTAGAAAGCACCACCATTACAGCAAACATTATTGCAAGGAATGATAGTAGATAAAATAAATATGTTGTCATCATAAGTTTATATAACTCAGCAATTTGTGCTTTTTAATGTTTGTGTTTGTTTTGTGTTTTATCATTAACAGTTTGGTTGTGACCAAACTCTTTGTGTGTTTTAAATTCACTTGTTTTAGGTGTTTGACGCTTTGTAACATCAACACGTTTCGACTGCTCTATACCTTCAACTAAAATGTCTTTTCCATACACCAATTCTCCTCTCGTGTATAAGCTATCTACTTTTCTGTCGGTTAAGAAAATTGCTTCCTTTGGGCACGCTTCTTCGCAGTCGCCACAATAGATGCAACGCAACATGTTTATTTCATATTTTGCTGCATATTTTTCTTCACGGTACAAATGTTCTTCACCAGGCTTGCGCTCTGCCGAAACCATTGTTATTGCTTCTGCCGGACAGGCAACTGCACACAATCCGCAAGCAGTACAACGTTCAGCACCAGCTTCATCACGCTTTAAAACGTGCTGTCCACGATATATTTTACTAAACTCACGCGTTTGCTCTGGATATTGAATTGTTGCCGATTTTTTAAATAGGTGCTTAAACGTAATAAGCATACCACTAAAAATGGCAGGAAGATAAAGTCTTTCCGAAAGACTCATCTCTTTTTTTACAACTACTTTTGATCTATTGGTTAATTGCATTTTTTTATCAGTTTACAGTTGGCAAAATTACCAGTTGGCAATTTAAACTGTGTTTTAAAATAAAGCCATAATCTCACCCCTCATCATTACTGCGCCTGTAATCAATAGGTTTAATAACGATAGTGGTATTAATATTTTCCAACCTAAATTCATCAATTGGTCGTAGCGAAAACGTGGAATTGTCCAACGCACCCACATGAAAAAGAAGATGAAAAATATAATTTTTGCGAATAAAAATACAACACCTAATATAGCCAACAAGTTAGGGTCGTGTACCAATTTATCAATAAACGGCATGTTGTATCCGCCAAAATAAAAGCAAGAAATAACTGCCGAAGAAATAAACATGTTGATGTACTCTGCAAAAAGATAAAACCCAAGTTTCATAGAGCTATATTCTGTGTGGTAGCCACCCACTAACTCTGTTTCGCACTCTGGTAAATCAAATGGAGCACGATTGGTTTCGGCAAAAGCACAGATAATAAAAATTAAACATCCTAAGGGTTGTACTAAAATGTTCCAGTGCCAACTATGTTGTTGTTTTACTATTTCACCCAAACTTAATGTTCCTGTTGTCATTACGAGTGCAATAATGGATATACCCATTGCAACTTCATAACTAATCATTTGTGATGAAGCACGAATTGCTCCTAACAACGAATATTTATTGTTTGAAGCCCAACCACCAATCATAATGCCATAGACACCAAGCGATATAACTCCAAATAAATACAATATGCCAATGTTTACATCAGTAATTTGCAGTGGATAGCTTTCGCCTGCAATGGTTATTGAAGAGCCCCAAGGAATAACAACACCTGTCATACATGCTGTTAACATTGCTATTGATGGGCCAATAATAAATAATGCTTTGTTGGAAGTGCCAGGAATAAGTTCTTCTTTCATAAACATTTTTACACCATCAGCCAAAGGTTGCAATATACCAAAGGGTCCAGCTCTGTTGGGTCCAACCCTGTCTTGAAGAAATGCCGCAACCTTACGCTCAGCATAAGTGCTGTACATAGCAACAACCAAAGTAATTGCAAATACAACTACTACCAGAATTGCTTTATAAATTAAAAATGTTAATGTCATACTTACCCCTCCAAACCTCCCCACAAGGGAGGCTTTTTTTGTTTTATATTTGATTATTGTTTCCCTTTACAACTCCTTTTTTTTAAAGAGCTTGGAGGGGTTATTTTTTATTCAATTGTTTTTGTTGTTTACCGATATCTAATTTAAGTGTCGCTAAACTTTCGTAATGATTTGCCGAAATTACAGAACTTCTGTCAATATGAGTAGGTTTTTCTATAACCCAATCACTTGTTTGTTTTTTCTCAAAGCGACACTCGTTGCAAATCCAGTCGTTTACCTCGCCCCATTTGTTTTTGCGACCAGTAACACGTAAAACTTCGTTTCCTTTTAGCCAAATAGCTACTTTTCCAGAACATTTTGAGCAATTGCGGTGCGCATCCATAGGCTTTGTAAACCACACACGGCTTTTGAAACGGAATGTTTTATCAGTAAGTGCTCCCACAGGGCAAACATCAATTACATTTCCAGAAAAATCATTGTCAATGGCTTTTTCAATGTATGTGCTTATTTCAGACGCATCGCCACGGAACAACATTCCTTGGTAACGATTGTTTGTTATTTGATCAGCTACTTTGATACAACGGAAACACATGATACAGCGTGTCATGTGCAATTTGATGTAAGGTCCAATATCAATCATGCTGAATGTTCTGCGTTTGAAGTCGTAGCGTGTTTTTGCTAAACCGTGTTCATAACCTAAGTCTTGCAAATGACATTCGCCAGCTTGATCACAAATAGGGCAATCCAAAGGATGATTTAATAACAAGAACTCAACAACACCTTTGCGTGCGTCCAATACTTCGGGAGAAGTAATGTTTACAACCTCCATTCCGTCCATTACTGTTGTTCTGCACGAAGCAACCGGTTTTGGCATTGGACGAGGATCTTTTTCTGAACCTTTGGTTACTTTCACAATACAAGTACGGCAGTAGCCACCACTTGTTTTTAGTGATGAATAATAACACATGGTTGGAGGAGCAATGTTTTCTCCTTTGTAATCTTTATTTTCAACAATCATTCGAGCCGCCTGAAGGATGGTTGTTCCATCAGCTACTTCAATTGTTTGTCCGTCTATTGTTACTTTAGCCATATTTTTTTTAGTTGGCAGTTGGCAATTTTGCAGTTGGCAAATTAAAAACTACACAATAAATTGAATTATTTTTAAATTTTTATCTCTGTTTTCTTTTTTCGATTCTGCGTCAAGAAAAACAACATCTAATCCGTTTTCACTTTTGTCATATTTACCATCCCACCATTCTCTGTTTTTATTTTCTTCAACTGTTATTAATTCTACTTTTTTTATTGGTTCACATCCAGTTTCATATCCCTCTGTAACAACTAAAGCATCTTGAGGAAACCGTTTTAATAGTTCTATTAATTCTTGAACTGTCATTAAATTATAATAAATTACCAATAGTAACAATTTCTATTCTTTCCTTGTTGATAAACTTGGTCGGAATAACTTCTATTTTTCTTGTTTTATCAGTTGTTTGGTCATGCAGAGTAATAATTATAGTTTTAAAGGATACATCTTCGTTTTGTTTTCGCAAATATTCTGCCTCCCTTTCTAATCCTGGTAACACATCACTTAAATAAAATGGATTTTTTATAAATTCTAGATGTAAACCTTCTTCATCAAAAGGAGCATTTTTATGTATCAAAATTTCTTCACCTGTTTCATTATTTAGTAAAGATACAGAAACAACAAATTCTTTGTATACATCTCCTTTGGACTTAAAAAAATAATCCCCACCAGCTTTATCTGCTTCGAAAAAGTTCTCTACAAAGGATTCTGCGTGTAAAAAAGCTTGTTCTCGAGCAACGAAGGGATTCTGATTTACAAATTCTGAAATAAAAGTTTTGTCTTTTAAACCTTCAATATTTTTTATTTCGCTCCATTCATTTGTTTCAGCCCTTACTATATATTTAAAATCCATTTTGTTTTTAGTTTATTTTATTAAATAACTACTGGGATCTGATTATTCACACTATAATAATGCTTCACATCTTTAATTTTTTCTGGATGATTTACGTATTCTTCAAACTCTGCACGGAAGTGACGTATTGCAGCAGCTACAGGCCAAGCGGCAGCATCACCTAGCGGACAAATTGTATTTCCTTCTATTCTGCGTTGCACATCCCACAACAAATCAATATCACTTGGTTTTCCGTGTCCTTCGACAATACGGTGAAGGATTTTCTCCATCCAACCAGTGCCTTCACGGCAAGGAGAGCATTGTCCGCAGCTTTCGTGATGATAGAAACGAGTAAAGGTATATAGGTTTTTTACAATACTTGTTGTTTCGTCATACACAATAAAGCCACCAGAACCAAGCATAGAGCCCGTTGCAAAGCCTCCATCACTCAGTGATTCGTAACTCATCAAACGAGCTTCGCCTTTTTCGGTTTTACATACTAAATGTGCTGGTAATATTGGCACGGACGAACCGCCAGGAACAACCGCTTTTAAAGATCTTCCGTTGATTATACCACCACAATATTCGTTTGAATAAATAAATTCTTCTACAGGTAATCCTAATTCTATTTCGTAAACACCTGGTTTATTGATGTGTCCGGATGCTGAAATTAATTTTGTTCCTGTACTTCTTCCAATTCCAATTTTTGCATATTCATCGCCACCCATATTTACGATTGGGCAAACAGCAGCAATGGTTTCAACATTGTTTACAACAGTTGGGCAACCGTATAAACCCGCAATAGCCGGAAATGGTGGTTTAATACGTGGATTACCACGTTTACCTTCTAATGATTCTAATAAAGCTGTTTCTTCACCACAGATGTATGCACCTCCACCAACTTGAACGTAGCAATCGTGAGAGAAGCCTGTACCTAAAATGTTTTCGCCTAAATAACCTGCTGCATATGCTTCTTCAATCGCTTTTTCAAGAATGCGAGACACATAAAAATACTCGCCACGAATGTAGATGTAGGATGTACGTGCACCTAAAGCATAGCTTGATGTTATCATTCCCTCAATTAAACTATGAGGTGTTTTTTCCATCAAATAGCGGTCTTTAAATGTGCCGGGCTCCGATTCATCGGCATTACAAACCAAATAGCGTGCAACACCCTCTGGTTTTGCTAAAAAGCTCCACTTCATGCCTGTTGGGAAACCTGCACCACCTCGACCTCTCAATCCAGATTTTTTAACTTCCTCAACAACATCGTTTGGAGACATTGTTTTTAATGCTTTTTCAACAGAAGCATAACCACCATTTTGACGGTATACTTCCAGTGTTTCAATACCCGGAACGTTGACGTTATGTATTAATAATTTTTTTGCCATACACCTCACCTCCAACCCCTCTCCACAGCAGAGGGGGGAGGATTTGTTTATAATGTGTTTTTATAATCTAAATCAGTATAACTTTTTTGTTTGCCTTCAACACGATAATTTTCGATGATTTTATCAAGTTTTTCAAACGTTAAGTTTTCGTGAAACGAAGCTCCACATTGCAACATAGGCGCTGTTCCGCAACTTCCCAAACACTCAACCGCTTTAATTGAAAACATGCCATCTGCTGTAGTTTCGCCTTCTTTTACGCCTAGTTTTTTCTCTAAATATTCAATCACATCGTCTGCTCCTCTTGCCCAACAAGAAGATGTACGACATACTTCTAACAAACATTTTCCAACAGGTTTTAGATTAAACATCGTATAAAAAGATGCAACTTCAAACACTTCTATTGGTTTTATGTTAAGCACAGATGCAACATAGTCCATTGTTTCGGGGCTTAACCAGCCACCAAATTCGGCTTGCGCTACATGTAAAACAGGCAACAAGGCTGATTTATGCTTTCCTTGTGGATAACGTTTTATTATTTTTTGAACCGTTTGCATAGCCTCATCGCTAAATGCGATTTTTGCTCGCTTAGTGCTATCAAAGGCTTGTGTTCCGTGTACTTGACTACTCATATTATTTTATGCTAAACTGAATACATCTAAAACTACTAATACTGCAAAAATTGCATAGCCAATAAATGTGAAATGCAATAATAAATCTACCCAAAAATTTAGTGTTATTTTTTTGCCATCCTTTAAATACATTGCAATAAGTGCTAACACAGGAAAAAGAGATAAAATAATCAACAAAATGGTTTGATCGTCAGTAGCTGTGTGTTTTGCTTTTGATATTTTTTTTAATTGATTTACTGTATTAAGTTTTTTTATTGAAGAAGTTTTGGTGTTGTTGTATGAAAGCTCAATAGCGCCTTTTTTTGTAATTGAATTTGTTGATTGTTTGGCTAATGCCGATTGTGTTGCTTTTGCAGTAGATGCTATTAACGTATTGTGAGTATTTGTTTGGGGAGATTCTGTTGAAACAAACGATTCGGTAACAATTGTTGAAGTGCTTACTGCTGAGTTTTTTTGATTTGTTTTATTTTCTGCAACTTCCTTTTTTTCGTTTGCTGAAACACTTACCTTTTTGTGATTATTAATACCTACATAATACCCGTTGTTGTATTTACGCTTTACGATAGAAACATCAGTAGTTGCACACGAAGCAAAAAATACTACGAGAGCTAATAAAGATAGTTTAATTGTTGTTTTCATTTTCATAGTATTAATTTTTACGCATCTAACTCTCCAGCAATTACATTCATGCTACTCATTGTAAGGATAGCATCAGAAAGGTAGGTTCCTTTAATCATTTCGGCATAGGCCTGATAATAAATAAAGCATGGTCTGCGTATATGAACACGGTAAGGAGCTCTGCCACCATCGCTTATGATATAAAAACCTAGTTCGCCATTGCCACCTTCAACAGCATGATATATTTCGCCTTTAGGCACTTCTGATTCGCCCATAACAATTTTGAAATGGTAAATCAAAGCCTCCATATTGTTGTACACCTCATCTTTAGGAGGTAAGTAAAACTCAGGAACATCCGCATGATAAACGCCTGCAGGCTCTTTTTTAATTTTTTCTATTGCCTGGTTGATAATTTTTATACTTTCCCACATTTCCTGCTGACGCACCATAAAACGGTCGTAGGTATCGCCATTGGTACCAACAGGAATAATGAAATCAAATTCTTCGTAGGATGAATACGGATTCATAACACGTACATCATAATCAACGCCAGCAGCACGCAAGTTTGGTCCAGAGAAGCTATAGTTTAATGCTCTTTCGGCAGTTATTGGTCCACAACCAACGGTTCTGTCCATAAAAATGCGGTTACGCATCAAAAGGCTTTCAAACTCTTTAAGTGCAGGTGGAAAATCTTTCAAAAATTTATCCAATAAATCCCACGCTTTAGGCGAAAAATCACGCTCTAAACCGCCAATACGGCCAATATTAGTAGTTAAACGAGCACCACACAGCTCTTCATAAATTTCGTAAATGCGTTCGCGCATTTGAAAAATGTATAAAAAGCCTGTCATTGCGCCTGTATCAACTCCAATAACACTATTACAAATAACGTGGTCGGCAATACGCGCCAATTCCATAATGATAACGCGCATGTATTGCACACGCTTAGGAATTTCAATGCCAATAAGTTTTTCAACAGCCATGTGCCAACCCATATTGTTGATGGGCGATGAGCAATAGTTTAACCTATCGGTAATAGCCGTAAATTGGTAATAAGGTCTACGTTCAGCTATTTTTTCGAATGCACGGTGTATGTATCCAATGGTAGATTCTGCCTCCACAATAATTTCACCGTCCATTTTAAGAACGTTTTGGAAAATACCGTGTGTTGCAGGGTGTGTGGGCCCAAGGTTAAGAATGGAATATTCTTTCTCAACTAATTCGGTGTTTGTATTTTTATTGTTGCTCATTGTTTTTTTAGTTTGCGATTTGCAGTTGGCAGTTTGCAATTTTTTGCCAATTGCTAACTATTTTATTGCCAACTGAATTTCTATCTTCCAAACATTTTATCGTCTTTGTCTTCACGTGTTCCATCTTCAAGTGCGTATTCTTTGCGCAATGGGTGATAATTCATTTCATCCATGTTTAAAATACGTTTTAAATTAGGGTGACCGCTGAAAATAACACCAAAAAAATCGTACTCCTGGCGTTCCATCCAATTGGCTGCTGAAAAAACAGGCGTAATTGAAGGCACAACAGGGTTGCTACTGCTAAAATATATTTTTAATCTAATTTTAAGGTTTTTAGGCAGGTTGTGAAGTTGGTACATAACAGCTAATTCTTGCCCTTTGTTATCAGGGTAATGAATTGCTGCTAAGGTTGTTAAGTATTGAAACGCCAACTCTGAATCGTTGTACAAAAAGCGAACAACATCACAAATGAGTTCTGGTTTTACAACAAAAACAGGATAATCTGCAACCATTTCTGAAGAAATGAAGCCCTCACCAAATTGGGCTTTTAGTTTATCTTGAACAGTGGTTAATAATGCTTCCTTTTCCATAATTATTCCATTCCGTATTTAGACATAAGTTGCTTATATTCAGGCGAGTCTCTTCTTCTAATGGATTCGCTTTTTACCAATTCTTGAATTTGTAAAATTCCATCCAACACTTGTTCTGGGCGAGGCGGGCATCCGGGAATATAAACGTCAACAGGAATAATTCTGTCGATGCCTTGAAGAACGCTATATGTATCAAAAACGCCTCCACTTGAAGCGCAAGCACCCATTGATAAAACCCATTTAGGCTCAGCCATTTGTTCGTAAACTTGACGTAAAACAGGTGCCATTTTTTTAGAAATGGTACCCATTACCATCAACAAATCCGCTTGGCGAGGCGAAAAGCTTAAGCGTTCTGCTCCAAAACGACCTAAATCGTAAGTTGAAGCCATCGTAGCCATAAACTCAATTCCACAACAAGACGTTGCAAAAGGTAGTGGCCATAATGAATTGGCGCGTGCCATGCCAACAGCTTTATCTATACTTGTAGCAAAAAAGCCAGGCCCTTCAACGCCCAATGGGGCTGGCACCACATTTATGTTTGATTTTTCGATTGTACTCATAACCCCCTCCAACCTCCCCCTCAAGGGGAGCCTTTTATAATATTTTATTGTTTAGTATACTCTTTTTTATGAAACTAGTCACTCTCCCCGCTGGGGATAGCTGCAGAGGGGTTTTACTCCCACTTCAAAGCTCCTTTTTTAATAATGTAATAAAACCCTACCAATAAAAACGCAACAAACGTAAGCATTTCAATAAAACCAACTAATCCTAAACTTTTGAAGTTAACAGCCCATGGATACATGAAAATTACTTCCACATCAAACAGAACAAATAAAATGGCCACCAAAAAATATTTAATAGAAAATGGCAAACGAGCGTTGCCTTGCGATTCTATACCACATTCAAAGGCATCGTCTTTAATTTTTGTTTTTCTTTTTGGACCTAATTTATGAGTAAAAAAGATGGTTGTACCAACAAAACCAAGCGCAACAACAAACATGAGTGCAATTGGTAAAAAATCGAGTGGTGTGCTTACTGCTAATTGCATAAATTGTTTTTTTATTTGGACATCAATTTTAGTTATTTCTTTTTAGATAAACAAATTGATAAGCAAAGTTACGCAATTTATGTGTGGTATATTGGAGCTTAAAAATAGTTTTCGACAGGGGGTGTTAATTGAGAGTTAAATCTGAATAAATGGTAGAGGTGAAATCGGTTTTAAATGCCTAAAAACAAAATTTTGCAACAGCAACTTTTTTAAAACAAAAAAGGAGGTTATCCAACTGTTGGGACAACCTCCGTTTCGATATTTTTTTAAAAATTATTCTATAATAATTCTTCGGGTTATTTTTTCCTGTTGTGAGGTGAGTTGTATTAGATAAAACCCTTTAGGCAAGCCGTTTAAGTTAATTTGCGTGTTTGAACTTACGTTGCTTGAATTATAAATTTCATTGCCAATAATGTTTACAATTCGAATGTTATTTATATCCACATTAGGATTATTAACAATAACATTTAATGTTCCTGTTGTTGGATTTGGATAAATACTTAAACTTTTATCTAACAAAGGAGTTGGGGCGCTAGTGCTCATATCAAAAGTTAATTTAAACGTATTGATGCTATCACACCCACTTGCGTTTGAAAGCGTATCAATATAAGTACCAGAGTTGTAAAGTGTGTCGCCTTGCCATACATAGTAAGCATTACCAGTAGTTACACTGTCAATAAAAGAGGTTGAACAATCGAAAGAATTAACTCTAGAAGTATCGCCCATATAAAACACACTAAATTCGCCAATCTTGAAGTCAACAACCCAGTGTTGTTTGGTTGTAGACCAAGTTGCTGTAAGTGGACTGTGTTTAATTGGCACTGAGTGACCTGGTTTATCTTCGTGCATTTGCAATACCGCCACCTGCATTGTTCCAAGTGTGGTGTCGTTGCTTAATACAACACTGCCAAGGGCTTGGTTGTAATGTTGAATATCTAAATAGCTATAATAGATTTTCACGCGAGCAGAATCGCTTTGGGTTTGTGTGCCAATGTGTGTAACTCGTCCAACAAAACTTGAACCATCAAACACACTCAATGTTGGGTACACATCTTGTTTAATCTCTACATTTCCAGGCATTTGACCGCCAACTTTGTCGGCTATTTGAAGCATTTCAGCACAGTTGTTGGGTTCAAAGTAGTTGATGGTTAAACCATCTGTTTGTTTACCAGAAGAAGATATCGAACCAATTGCGTTGCTTACTGGACCAGGAGGATCTACGGCAAAACTTTTTGTAATGTTAGTTGTGCCCTGGTTATTTGAAACAGTGATAGTGTAGGTTGTTAATGGTGAAGGGGCGGTTGCTGTACCAATAATTCCACCAGTTACATAATCATATTTTAAACCTTCGGGTAATGAAGGCGTAATTTGGTATGCAAAAACCTTTAAAATAGTGGCATCGGAGCTACCGTTATTTGCCACCCAAAGACCAGGTAATTGCCCAGGTGTATTTAAAAATGCTAAACCTTTAGGCGCATTAAGATTCATGTTGGTTGAAAGCGTATCAATAACAACTACCGAACTATCTTGCATGTTTATAATACGCCCCTTTGCTATAATTTCTGGATTATTAGACGAGAAATAATAAGCATTTGTAGCCGTATCAACATCAACTGCATTTATGTTCCAGTTCAGTGAAGCTAAGTCAGGAAATAATGGATAGTAATTGTTGTCAGCAACATCTCTATACAAAATTGTTTTGTGGCCAATATCCGCTAATAACATTCTGGCTGTTTTGTCGAAAGCCATTCCTACTGGTTTATAAAAAGCAAAGTTGGGGTTTGGCGAAGGCAAATTAGTTGGAGTAGCTGTAGCTGGGTCAATAGAAGACACATAACCATTAATTGTATCGGCTACATACACATTGCCATCAGGCCCAACGGCAATACAGGAAATTGCACTAAAAAAATACGGGGGCGTGCTGCCAAACCCAAAATCCCAGCCGCCATTGGCGTCTAACCTATAAACTGCTGTAAGAGCTGTATTGTTATTGTCAGGGGCAACAACATAAACTTTATTGTCATTATCAGCGGCCATAGCCGTAATGCCCATAAAAATTTGTCCATCATTGTAAACTTGTTGCAAGTTTCCATTCAAATCGTAACGCAAAATACTATCGTTTGCGTTTAGCACAAATACATTGCTATCGTTTTTACAAATAGCTTTTGGGCTATTGATAGATACTACAGTGGTATCGAAATATGTTGTGGGTTGAGAACCACCAATAGATGGCAATACATTTACATTGCTCCCCAAGCAAATATTGCTGGCTAAATTATCGTAAACAGGTGTTGGCGGAACGGGTGCTGTTGTTTGTAATAACACTTGTATCGCATCAGTATAAGAACCGATGATATCATCCAAGCCATCGCCATTAAAGTCGGCAGACACCATACTCCAATAACCAGAATTTAACGAAAATGCGCTTGTGTTTGAAAAAAAATTGTTATTGTTTCCTAAAACAATACCAGCGTTTTCGCTAGCAATATCAGGTTTGTTGTCAGTATTAAAGTTTCCAATTGCAATTGCTTTTGTTTCAAAGAAGAAGTCATACGAATCATTTGAGCTTACTGTAATAGTTGAAGGAGAGCTAATTGCTCCTTGTCCATCATTTAGAAATATAAATATTTGAAAGTTTAGCTTTACAACTAAGTCTGGCCAAGTGTCTCCATTTAAATCAGCAACTTGCCCTGCAGAACCAAAACGAGCATCCCTATATTCTGCCGCATAACGAAGTCCTGAAAGCGAAATATAACTAGCAGATTGTAGGGGAGTTGTGTTACTTCCGTAACAAATTATTATTTTTTCGTCATAGTTATTGTCAATAATTAAGTCATCGTTTCCATCTTTATTTATATCTGTAGTTACATTTATTACCGAACCAGGTTTATTCCTATAAAATTCCGAAGCATAGCTAGCTTGCAATTGACCAGCCGGATTTGATGTAAATGACCCGGTTCCAGAGCCTTCGAGCAGTTGTAGTTGAAATACCGCAGTAAAGTTTTCGTAATCTTCCAAAGTTGTTATGAGGGCAATATCTTTATTGCCATCACCATTAAAATCGCCAACAGAAATATCGTATATTCTGGTGTTATAATCATACGAATATGAAACAGGTGTATTAAAGCCACCGTTAGTATTATTTATGTGTACATCAACTTTTCGAAAACCAAGAATGGCAAAATCTGTATAATTGTCGTTATTAAAATCACCAGTAACTAATGAATAAAACTCTGATACGGGAGTATAGTTGGTGCCTGTAAAAGTGCCGTTACCTTGATTCATAAATATGCCATAATTTTCACCAGAAAGGCTGCCGCCACCGGTTATAATATCCAAGTTTCCGTCATTATTAAAGTCGCCAGTATCTATAGTTTGAACCAACTGATTTGGATACGAATAGTTTGTTGGTTGCCCAAAATAAAGCGATTGGCTATGGATGTTGAATGTGGAACACAATAAAGTGAACAACAGTGAGATTTTTGCAAGTGTTTTTTTCATTGGTTTTAATTTTTTGCAAAAGTAAGCCTTTGTAGTTGTAGTTGAGAAAAATAGCGAATTAAATAGATAAGATGGTTTTTTGTAACGACAGGGGGTGGGTGGGTTTAGACTAATTTTGCGCTGTTATTATAAAAAATGGTAAGGGCATTAAAATTTGAATTACATTTAGCGATATTAGAACTTCTTAATAGCATGTATTTGTAAGC
>JBASCV010000342.1:0-9847 GCA_049651825.1 Bacteroidia bacterium | reverse complement strand
AACATGTACACCCAAATTGCAGTAACAGATAAATTAGGGATAATAGGAGGTTTTGATTTTGGTTTACAAGAAAAGGAAAAAAACAGTTTGTATTATTACTATTGGTATAGCCCTGTTATAATAGCTCGTTATAAGATAAAAAATAATTTATTTGCAGCGTTTCGTTATGAGTATTACGAAGACAAAAAAGGAGTAATTGTTCCTGCTGCATTTTCGGGAGGTAATGAATTTGTAACATCAGGCTATTCTGTTAATGTTGATTATACTCCAACCTCAACGATAGCTTGTAGAATTGAAGGTCGATTGTTAAGTGCCTCTGAGGATATATTTTTTAAAACCAATAATTTTGTACCAAGCAATTTTTTTGTAACAGCTTCTGTGGCTATTAAGTTTGGGAAGGTTATGTAATTTTATGATTTTCAGGTATTTAATGCGACATATTGTTTGTCATTCCGACCGCAGCGGAGGAATCTGTTCACTAGTTTAAAAATAGTTATGGAACATATAATAGAAATAAACCACATAGACGAACTTTCGCAAGCAGCTAAAATGCTATTAGCAACTTTTCCCAACGAAAAAGTGTTTGCTTTTTATGCACCTATGGGAGCTGGTAAAACTACCTTTATTAAATCCATTTGTAAAGCGCTTGGAATAAATGATACAATAAGTAGCCCAACATTTTCATTGGTAAATGAATATGTAATTCCGAATGGAACAAAAGCCTATCACTTTGATTTTTATCGTATAAAATCTACTACTGAAGCGTACGATATGGGCTATGAAGATTATTTGTACTCAAACGCCTATTGTTTTATTGAGTGGCCCGAAAAAATAGAAGAATTACTTCCTGAACATTATGTGAAAATTAAAATTGATATTGTGGATACCGATTCCAGGATAATTAAACTGCAAAAAGTTTAATCGTTTGTTTTTCAAGTAAATAAATACTATAGTCATTAACATTTGTAGTTTAATAACTCCTTCCGTTTATATTTATTTCAACACTAAGTTATTTGTAACTTTGTAGTACATCACAATTTATAATTGTACTATGAAAACCTCAAAAGAATTATTAGCATCTCTTACCCAAACAGCTTTGATGCCACAAGAAGAAATGCTTGAAATTGGAAAGAAAAAAAGCAAACTTTTTATTGGCATTCCCAAAGAAACATCATTTCAAGAAAATCGCGTAGCATTAGTGCCTGATGCAGTTGCTTTGTTGGTAAACAATGGTCATCATGTGGTGGTTGAAACAAATGCTGGTAAAATGGCTAATTTTCTAGATCATGATTATAGCGAAGCTGGAGCCGAAATAGCTTATAGTACTGCCGATGTTTATAAAGCCGATATTATTTTAAAAGTTGCACCACCATCTCAAGAAGAAATAGAATTAATGCAGCATAATCAAACCCTTATTTCTGCATTGCAACTCACTGTTCAGCCCGAAGACTTTTTGAAAAAATTAATGGCAAAAAAAATTACTGCTGTTGCTTTTGAGTGGATAAAAGACGATGATGGTATATATACTGTAATTCGTTCCATGGGCGAAATTGCAGGAAGTACATCTATTTTAATTGCTGCAGAATATTTAAGTAATGTAAATAATGGACAGGGGTCAATTTTAGGGGGTATCTCAGGTATTTCACCTACAGAGGTAGTTGTTTTGGGTGCAGGTACGGTTGGAGAGTTTGCAACCCGTGCGGCATTGGGATTAGGTGCGTCAGTAAAAGTTTTTGATAATTCTATTTACAGATTAAGACGTTTACAAAGTGATATAGGAACACGTATTTTTACTTCGGTTATTCAACCTCGTGTGTTGGCTAAACATTTAAAAACGGCTGATGTTGTTATTGGGGCTATTCGTGCACAAGAAGGACGTACACCATTGGTTGTAACTTCTGAAATGGTAAGTGAAATGAAAACAGGTTCAGTAATTATTGATGTAAGCATCGATCAGGGAGGCTGTTTTGAAACATCCGAAGTAACCAATCATTCTAAACCAGTTTTTAGAAAGTATGGAGTCGTACATTATTGTGTACCCAATATTGCTTCGCGCGTATCTCGCACCGCATCTTACGCGTTGAGCACTATTTTTGCTCCTATTCTTATCAATATTGGCGAAGAAGGTGGTGTTAAAAATATGTTAAGAAGAGATGAAGGTGTTAGAAATGGTGTATATATGTACAATGGTGTTCTTACGAGTAGCGCTTTAGGTCAAATGTTTAAATTACCTCATAAGGATATTAATTTATTAATGCCAGGAATATAGTTTTTAGTTTTTAATGTTTAGTGCTTAATTTATATATATAACTAATTGATTACTATTGTATTGGATAAAATAGAACAATCCTTAATCCGAATTCCTAAATTTTAAAATCTGCTATACCAAATCTAAAAATCGTAAATCAAAAAAATGGCAATTCCCAACGAAAAAAGTGATTTAATAAGACGTTTTAAATTTTACGGTTTTGGATTTTTATTAGGGCTACTTGCGCTTAGCTTTATTTACAAAGGCAAAGGTTGCAAAATGCCTGGTTCGGTTAAGATTGATGAGTTAAATCACCAACAACTGCAATATACACAACATGGCGAGTGTAGAATGAAATGCAGAAATATTAGTGAAGGTGAATTAAAACAGGTACTCAAAGGTGGTAAAATAAATTACGATAAAAGCCAAGTACACGATACGCCTTGCCCTACCTATGCTGTAGAAGGCACAACCACCACAGGGAAACAATTAAGGATTGTTATTGCAGATTGTGATACATTATCTAAAGTTGTAACAGCAATTGACTTAAAACAGGAAGTGGATACCTGCGATTGCAAATAATGTTTAAACGAATACAGATATTATTTTCCATGCTCAGCCTGAGAATGGAGAATAATTGAACTTAATTGGCAATAATGAAATTTAAAAGCGTCTTTACTAAAAAATAAATTTAGTGATTATAAAAGTGCTTAAAAAAAACATACAGTTAAAACTTGCTATCCTTTTATTATCAGCTAGTTCAATTGCATTTACTCAAAATTCAACTCCTTCAATAAACTGCGACAATACATTTTCAAATACCAATAAAACGTATGCCGAAAAGTATCGAAAAATTGAAACGTATATTCCTGACGAAAATACAGCTATAAAACATATTCGAATTGCCGTTAATGTGTTTGTAGGCGCTGGCACAATGCAAGCTTCTGATTCTACAAAAAAAGCAATAGAACAAATGGTGTACTGGATAAATGAGTTTTATGCCAATGTAGATTCCCCTAGTTATGCTATTTCAGGAGTACCTTGGATAAAAGATACTAAAATTCGATTTGATTTAGATGATAGAATATACTTTTATGAAAATAGTAAGTTACATAATTCAACCTCTATTAATATACTTGAAAAGTATATTGCAGGTATTGATAAGTCGAGGCTAAATAATTTGAATATATACATTACTGATGCCGGAAAATCATCGCCCTATTCTATATCACCTTTCCCTGATTTTATGGGTGGTTTAAGTGGTTCACACCCAACTTCAATGGATGGTAACATGGGCTTATACATAAGTACTAAACGTATTTTTTATGCAAATGCTCAAACATTAGCGCATGAAATTGCACATAGCTTGGATTTGTTGCATACTTACGAACCATCCTGTTGTCATGAAACGTGTGACGACTCTAACCCCGAATATATGTATGATTTATTTGGTACAAACCCTCCCGATTATTGCTGGGAGAGAGGCCATTTTGGATGTGAAATTACACCTGGCGAAAATACTTGTACCAATAATATAATGGGAGGCAATAATTTAGTGCGTTATTATTTTTCTCCCATGCAAATAGGAAAAATGCACCGAGCCCTTTCTATAAAATCGGTTCGTAAATATGTGAAAGAAAATGTGATGGATAATAAGGTACATAAAATAAAAAATGATGAACTTTGGAACTTTGATGTAAGGTGGTATAGTGCTATTAGTATCGAATCGGGCACAACACTTACTATAACAGGTAAGTTATTAATGCCCCCCAATGCTGAAATTACAGTAAAACGTGGTGCTAAGCTAGTGCTTGATGCTGGCGTTATAAAGTCTTCTGGAGCAAATTGGAAAGGAGTAAAAATCAAAAAAAGTAACAATGCATTCAAGCGTTTATTCGGAAAAGACGGTGTTGTTGAAATTAAAAATGATGGTAGTATAAATAATATAAATTAATACGCAGTTGCATTGGTTTGAACGTTTGCATATAATCAACTATAGTTTACACAGAGCTAAGTCGAGAACAAACAATCTAAATAACGTGAGTTTGATTACTATTCTTGTGTAATGTGTTGATAATTAAGTGTATAGGTTCGTGTTCGACTCCGAAGGAGTCAAATATGAATAGAAATCACGATATCGTTATAAATACACGACCCTAAAAGGGTCGAATACAAAAGATAAAATACATTAGCTTGATTATCAGTTTTTTTGTTTTATATCGAGCTCACTTTAAATTGTTAACCTTAAACAACTTTAAGCATAAAAATCAATTATTGATAAATAATAAAATAAAAATGAATCGAACGATAAAATACTTACTAGCATTTTGTGGAGTTTTATTTGCTTTTACAGCATACGCTCAAAAGTATAAAGTAAATATTACTGGTACAGGTATTATTCAAAACGAAAATTTAGATATCCTTCATCAAGGTAAATTTCAAGATGGTTTTGCGCTAATAAAAAGAGGTGAATTGTGGGGAATTATTGATACTTCTGGCACGATTGTGTTACATCCCAGAAGAACTGAAATACCTCAACAAGAGTTAGAAGATTTACGTACTGGTAAAAAAGGTGTTGTTGCGCAATCGCTTGGTATTGCCTCCGATTCAATTAAAGATACTGTTTATGTTGCACAATCTAAGTCAGATACTCCGCCTGCTTATTACAGTGGTACATGGGTAAGATATGATAAGAATGGTAAACAATTGGCAAAGGTTGTGTACAAAAATGGTAAACCCGAAGGCGCTTGGTTAGATTTACATGATAATGGCGAAACAGCTTCAAAAGGCTTATTTAAAAATGGACAAAGAGAAGGAGAGTGGTTAGAATATTATTTTAACGGACAATTAAAAAAGAAAGCCAATTACATTGATGGTAAATTGAATGGTGAATTGCTACAATACCTCGAAAATGGACAGCTAGAGAAAAAAGTAAACTATAATCAGGGTAGGGAAGATGGTGAATATGCCATATATTACGCAAATGGAAATCCAATAAAAAAAGGAACTTATAAAGATGGAAAAGAAGAAGGGGAGTGGATAGAATATTATGAAAATGCTCAGCCTATAAAAAAGGGAATATATTTAAATGGTAAAGAAGAGGGCACTTGGGAAGAGTATTTTGAAAATGGTCAACTGAAAGAAAAAGGAGTGTTTAAAGATGGTAAAGAAGCCGGAATATGGAATTATTACCATACTAACGGACAAGTTTCGGCAAACGGAAATTATATTGACGGACAAAAAGATAGTATTTGGATATACTATCACGATAATGCACAAATAAGTTCACAAGTAATTTATAAATCAGGGAAGCCTGAAGGTGTATGGGTAAAATACCACACTAATGGTCAGTTACAATCAAGTGCTAATTATAAAGACGGAAAATTGTTTGGCGAATCAATTGAATATTATCAGGACGGAAAAATAAAAATGAAAGGTATCATTACTGATACACTTGCTACTGAAGATTGGTTTTTTGATAATAATCAGCTATGGCAACGTAAAACATATCGTTCTGAAAAACCTGATGGCGAATGGTGGAGGTTTGATAAATATGGAATATTAGTTGAACGAAAAAATTATGTAGATGGTATTCCTAATGGCGAGTGGATGGAGTATAGTAACAATGAACAGTTAAAAATGAAGGGTAATTTTGTGAATGGTAAAAAAGAAGGTGTTTGGATTGAACGTACCGAAAATGGGCGCATGATGGGTAATTATAAAAATGGAAATATGGATGGAAAATGGGAGGGTTATTTTCCTAGTGGAAGTGTAAAAGTCGAAGAGTTTTATAAAGATGGCGTTGCAGAAGGAGAATGGAAAACTTTTGATGAAAATGGCAAGGTTAAAAAATTAAAAATATATAAAAATGGAGTAGATGTTACTCCTACAGAACAAAAGTAATAGAACTCTAATATTTAGAAACAGTATGAATTTTATTTCTAAAAAATAGTAAAGTCCTCTTCCCACTTTCTCAACTGGCTTCAAATCAAAGCGTAAAAGGTCATTTCAAACCTGTTGAGAAATGAGTGTAGGGGCTACTTCTAAATAAATCGGATGAAATTTAAACAGACACACGTAATAGTTGCAATTTAATCCGACTCTGGGTTATATGAGATGTAATAAATTTTCACTATTATACTGTATTTGTTCATTATCTATTAGCCATTGAATTGTTTTTAAACGTTTTTCTTCATTTCCTTCTGTAAGGGAATTTACAAGGGTATTTAATGCCATTGGATGTATGGCGATTATCTCTTTTATTTGTTGACTAATTTTTTCAAATTCGTCATTGTGTAGTATTTTTTTGTTTTCCTCAATACACACATCGCATTGATTACAACGATTTGCATTTTTTTCATCAAAATAACCAAGTAGCAATTGATTTCGGCATTTATGCTTACTATCAGCATAATGAATAACCGCTTCCATGCGTTCTAAAGCACGCTGTTTAAGTAGTAAATAATTTTCTTTGGATAGTGATAAATGCTTGGCATCAACACGCTCTTGGGTAAATGTAAGTTGTGGTAGTTCGGTTTGAGGCAAATAAATCAATACTTGTTGTTGATTCAGATAAGTAAGTTTTTTGACTATTTCTTCTCTTTTAAAACCTGTTTTTTTAGCAATATCAAACTCATTAATTTTTGTAAAATTATCGAATAGCCCTGAATAGTTACGTAATAGCAACTTAATAAAACTATCAAATGCAGGCGATGCAATTTGAAACTTATAGAGGTCTTCTCTATTAAGTTCTAGTTTAATCCGTGAGGGTTGAAATACAGCTTCGCTAGTAGTTAAATAGCCTTCTTTTTCTAAAAATTTTAGGCTGTTAAATACTGTTAGTGCATTTAATTTATAAGTGTCGCAAAGTGCAACAATATCAAAGTTATAAGTAGTTCCTAAGCCCGAACCTGTTGGTAGTTGGTAAAAATTAGCCAGTGCTTGATAACTTTGTTTTATTTCATCAATGCTCGGAAACTGATTGTTGATATTGTTTTCGAGCTCTATTGTGTCATTTTTATTATAAAGTAAAATAGCATAGGCTTTTTGTTCGTCTCGCCCTGCTCGTCCAGCTTCTTGAAAATAAGCTTCAAGTGTATCAGGCAAATCAATATGCACAACAAAGCGTACATCAGGTTTGTCAATTCCCATACCAAAAGCATTGGTACAAACAATAATACGTGTTTTGTTTGTCATCCAATTATTTTGCTTTTGGTCGCGTGTTTTTGCATCTATACCTGCATGGTAAAAATCGGCAGCAATGTTATTGCTCTTTAAATACTGGGCAATTTCATGTGTTTTTTTTCTATTTCTAACATACACTATTCCAGTTCCTTTCAACTTGTTTGCTATTTTTACAAGTCGCGCCAATTTATCTTCTTCTTCAATTACAATGTATGCTAGGTTTGTGCGCTCAAAGCTTTTTTGCAGTACATTGGGTTTCTTAAAGTGTAATTTTTCCTGAATATCTTTAACTACCCCTTTTGTGGCTGTTGCAGTTAGTGCAAGTATCGGAATATTAGGTAGTGTATCTCTTAGTGTGGCTATTTTTAAATAACTAGGCCTGAAATCATATCCCCATTGCGATATGCAATGCGATTCGTCTATAGCAATCAAGTTAACATTCATACGTTGAAGCCGAACTTTTACTAGTTCTGTTTCCAACCTTTCTGGCGATAAGTATAAAAATTTTATTTTGCCATGTACACAATTATCAAGAGCAATGTCAATTTCTCTTTTATGCATCGATGATGTAATTGCAACCGCTGCAATACCTTTTCGTTGCAGATTTTCTACCTGATCTTTCATCAGTGCTATTAATGGAGAAATAACAATACATATGCCATCTTTGAACATCGCTGGTACCTGAAAACAAATAGATTTACCACCTCCAGTTGGCAAAAGTGCCAATGTATCATTTCCCGCTAAAACAGCGTTAATGATATCTTCCTGTAAAGGCCTAAATTGTTTATACCCCCAGTATTTTTCTAATATGTTATGAATTGTATTCATGCTATTAATAATACGAAGATATGAAATGACTATATAAGAAAAAAGCCAATTGAAACTCCCGTTCAATTGGCTTATAATGAGTTATTTAGTTCCTTTTGCGATGTGTTAAAATTTCGGACAAGGAATTTGCATTCTTGTTTTTTTCCTTTTTTTGAACTTACACAACTGGTAGGATAAGCTCAATTCATGTGCACCAAGTGTAAGTCCGGTTAAGTCAGAAATAGTATAATCAAAGCTATAACCTAAATTAAACCTGTCGGTTTTTAAACCTATAATAATTGCAATTGCATCATTATTTGCATAGCCTGGTTGGTAGGCTTTTAATACAGGCAAACCTCTGTACCATAAACCTATGTTTACAATATATTGAGTAAAATAAAAACCTAAATCCAACTGATCAAATTCTCGTTGGCCTCTATAATTAAATGCTGGCGAAATAGAACGTTGTGCATACAAATTTCGTTCTTTCGGGTTAAATGTATGTTTTAAACCACCATGTAAACTATATTTTATTGGTAAAATACCATCACCATTGCCCATCAATGCTACATCCGGGCGAGTTAAGTGATATGCCGATGCACCTAACCACAATTTACGGGTGTAAATAATTGCACCTGTACCAATATCAAAATACGTTTTTGATTGTGTAGGTACCTCAAGCGTTGCAACATTACCACCTCTAGCAATTTGATCGCCAAATAATAATGCATTGAAATTTAGTGATTTAAGCCCAACTCCAGGCTGTACTCCAAAGCGCATTGAAACTTGGCGATTTACCTTTAATTCATAAGCAAACATTGGATTTACAATTGTTGTACTCAAATCGCCTGTACCTGCAACATCGCTACCAAATAAAACACCTATACCAATATTGTAACGTGCTATGTAATGATCTACTGATAATAAATATGAACGATATGTTTTTGTTACACCTGGCCATTGGTTTCTGTATGCCGATGAAACTCGGGAGCAAACATTGGCACCTGTAAACGCGGGATTTAGGTACAATGGATTTGAAAAAAATTGAGTAAAATGCATATCCTGTGCTTTTAAGCTATTGGTTGAAATAGCAAAACTGCACAGCATAAGAAGTATAATAAATTGTATTTGTCCACGTTTAATCCCAGTTTTTAAATCGGGTTTAATCAAGGAAAATAGTATATGATTGTAATTTTTTTTCATTTTTATTCTACAGTTTAACAACTAATTAAGGCTTTTTTATTTTGCTTTAGTTAGTTTATAAAGTAAATTAAAGTTTGTGTTTAAATTCGAAACAACAACAAGCCTTTCATAACCTGGTGCATCAATAATCATTCGGTATTCTTTATTTGCATTTGAAATGATTATAATTTTACCTGTTTTGTCGTTAGCTTTGAAAACACCATAAACCGATTCTTTTTCTAATTCTACTGCCTTGATTTCAACATCAGTTATTACAGAGTTGGCTTCATCCACAACATGTATGTTATACACATTTAATGGCTTAGAGGTTACATTAGTGAATGAAACACTATAAATATCTTGTAAACCTGTGCCTCCTTCTCTTTCTGATGAAAGATAACCGCCCGTAGCATCGGTATTCATAAC
>JBASCV010000341.1:0-8192 GCA_049651825.1 Bacteroidia bacterium | reverse complement strand
TTCTATGCCTAAGCTCGCTGTAAAAGGCACTTGTATGGCTTCTATAAATTCTTTTCGTGCACTTACAGCCGCACTCCAGGTATTGGCTTTGTTGTAAATTTTATAATTGAAAAATAAAGCAGTTTTGTTTTGAGCTACTTTGCCCAAATAATCAGCTGTTTTGGCAGTAGTATAGGTATTGTTAACACCAACATTTAGCAAATCGAATTTAAAAATTTGAAAGCGCGCTTCGCTCTCTGCAATGAATGCGTTTGAAATACTTGTTGAATTTTCGGAAATAGCCGAATCTAAAAAATGAAGGTGCTCATTAAACAATGCAACACGAGAAAATAAGTGAACAGCCCCTGTTCGTTGCCATTCGGAGGTTATCCTGTATAATTTATCTTTTTGATTTGCATTACTATAACTTTGTGTCATTGAAGGCGGAATGTTTCTATCGTTGAACTGATACCAAAAGCGGGTGTTTAGCTTTTGTCGGGTATTGATGATAACATCGTTTTCTTGCAACAAACCATATTGTTTTACTTCTGCATTTTGTTGTTTTTGAAGCGGTTTACCATACTGAGCAGTATTTTTAAATTCGAAATCATTTGTGGCAGTATGATTGAATAATTTAAGTGATGAGAACAATTTTTTATTGCTAAAAGAAGCTAAAAATTGTTGTTGTAAATTATTAAAACTGCCATATGAAGCGTTTAGTGATAGTTGTAAGCCTTTATTAAATTGAGGTGTGTTGTTTAAATGAATGGTGCCACCAACAGCACCACTCCCCCACAATGCTCCAGCACTGCCATATTGAAGCTTTACATCATTCACAAAATTTACAGGCACAAGTGATAAATCCAATTGCCCCAGCATCGGGCTTTGTATATTAAAACCATTCCACAAAACAGCCGTATGGCTTGCTCCTGCTCCTCTGAACGAACTTGTCGCAGAACTCCCTAAGCCATAAGATTTAATAAAAATTAAACTTTCGGAAGCTAATAACTCTGCTAAATTATTTTCGGAATACCTTGCTAGTGTAGCACTATCAATTGTTTCGCTTTTGGTACCAACAGAAAAAGTGGTCAAGCGATTGGTTGTAACTTCTATTTCAGATAATTGTTTTGGAATGGTATTAATAATAGAATCTGCTTGCTGTGAAAAGCTTATTTTCACTAGCAAACAATAACTATAAAACAAATATCTTTTAACTCTATTCATTATAAAACGATAGTTCTTCAACACGAAGACAATCATCAATAACAAACGGTAAAATAGATCAGGATAGAAAAATGAAAGTATTTATCTATTCTTCGCCTTTTCTCCGAAAGCTACAAATGTAATTGCAAATGGCAGGTCTTCTGACTTGTTCTGTTTTTAATGCCTTCCCATTCTTCAATGAAGAACAGTGGCTTTGACTATTAAAAACAATAAAACGAACTTACAGCATCGGGAAATGTCCAGGATTTACACCTGATTCCCTTTTAATCTCAAACATAAGTTTGAGAACCAAAAGCAATGCAAATGTATAAAATATTATTAACATGATGCAAAATAAGATAATTAACTTTGCACCTACTAGTATATAGGGTTACTTACATGGAAAACAATTTTCAATACATATACATTGCCTACAATAAACCCAAAGGAATTATATGCACTACCGAAAAAGTAGCAGATAATATTATTGATGCAATCAATTTTCCTCAAGAAATACTTCCTGTAGGGCGTTTGGATAAAGACTCGGAAGGCCTTATTTTATTAACAAACGACAAAAAAATTATCAATCAAATTATTCACCCTGATTTTGAACACGAAAAAGAATACATTGTTACCGTAAATATGCCTTTACGAAATGCTGTTTTAAAAGAAATGGCAACAGGCGTTAATATTGGAGATGCAATAACCAAGTCTTGTGTAGTAAAAACAATGCCTGAATCAAAGCGCATGTTTAAAATTATTTTGAAACAAGGCTTAAATCGCCAAATTAGAAAAATGTGCAATGTATTTGGTTATCAAGTATTGAAGTTACAACGTATTCGAATCATGCACATTGAAATAGGAAAACTGAAAACAGGTGAATGGAGGCATTTAACTCCAGAAGAAATTAAACTACTAAAGAATTGATAAGAGGAATAAAATACATTTTCAATAACTAGTTTAATTAAAACAATACTATTACTTTAGTTAAGTAATTATAACAACATACACTATGAAACTTTATATAATTGCCTTTTTAGGCTTATTCCTATACTCTTGCACCCCAATTCCAAAAACTAAAAACTTCGAAAGTAAAAAAATAGCTGTTGGTCCTGGTCCCGAAGACATTGTGCTTGACACCTTTAGCAGTTCAACCCCAAGATTATTCGCATCGTGTAGTCAGCGCAGAAAAGGGCAACCCGAATATCAAGAAATTTGTGAAATAAATTTAACAAATGATAGCTACAAAATAATTAAACGTACCAATGAGCCCAAAGGAATGGTTTTTCGCCCACATGGTATTGATTTAGTTAAAAATAAATCAGGCGAAGTGCTACTGTATTGTGTTTCGCACAACGAAGAAAAAAAAGAACACTCTATAATAGTTTATAAGGTATATACAAATTATCTTGAATTTAAAGAGAAATTAGACTCTCCCCTATTGGTTTCTCCAAATGATGTAACGGCAAATTGCAATGGTGATATATTTGTTACAAATGATGCAGGAAAAAGAGGAAGTACAACGGAACAATTATTTAAACTCAAACGAGCAAATGTTATAAAATACAGTTTAAACAACAAAAGCTGGACTATAATTGCAAACAAAGTATGTTATGCAAACGGAATAGCAGTAAATAAATGTCCTGAAAAAAACATCCTATTTTCAACTGTAAGAAGTAATAAGTTGTATGTTTTAGAAAATGAAAAAGTAAATCAAGAAAATTATCCTAAAAAAACAATTGCTAAACTTAAAGGGCTCGACAACATTACGTTTATAAACGATAAAGAAATACTCGTAACAGCTCATCTTCGTCAAATTGCATTTTTAAAGCATTATAAAGATGCAAATAACAAAGCTCCCACGGTTGTTTACAAAGTAAACTTAGAAACAGGAGAAAGTACTGCTGTTTATACAAATGATGGTTCTGCAATTTGTGGTGCCTCTACAGCGTTAATTTATAATGGAAAAATGTATTTATCACAAATATTTGAGCCGTTTATCTTAAAAGTAGATTTGTAATATTTTTTACAATTAATTTACAAACCAAGTGTTAATAAACTATTGTGCATTTGTAGTAAGTTTTAGTTAATTTTAACTTGTAAAAGAAAAATAATTATGCTAACACATATTTCTATAAAAAATTACGCCTTAATTGAAAAACTAGATGTTGATTTTTCAAATGGTCTTACAATAATAACAGGCGAAACAGGAGCAGGGAAATCAATATTGTTGGGTGCTTTGGGATTAATTGCTGGAAATCGTGCCGATGCTCAAGCATTGCAAGACAAAACAAAAAAATGCATCATTGAAGCTTCTTTCAACATAAAAGATTATGCATTGAAAGATTTTTTCTGGGCAAATGAACTGGATTATGAAACAATTACTAATATTCGTAGAGAAATAACCCCTGAAGGTAAATCGCGTGCATTTATTAATGATACACCTGTAACCCTTACACAATTAAAAGCACTGGCCGAACATCTTGTTGATATTCACTCGCAACATCAAACACTCACTATAAATGGGAGCGAATTTCAACTATCGGTAGTTGACGTGTACGCCAATCATTCAGAAACATTGAATGAATATAAAACTCAATACAAACAGTTTAAAGCACTTGAAAAACACTTAGTAGACCTTATAAACAAAGAGGCACAAGCAAAAAAAGATTTGGATTATTTTCAATTTCAATTCAACGAATTAGAAGAAGCTAATTTAAAAGCTGGCGAGCAGTTGGAAATGGAACAAGAATTGGAAACCCTAAACAATGCTGAAGAAATTAAACTCAATCTTTCAAAAGCTGCAATGGGGCTAAATGGTGGGGAACAAAACTTGATTTCTTCACTCAATGAAATTAAAGCTATTATCAATGCAATTTCGAAATTTAAACCTGAAATAAATGAGTTAAACACCCGAATAACGAGTACCTACATTGAACTAAAAGATATTGCCAACGAATTAGAAAGCATTGAGCAAGACATTGTATATGACCCCAAACGGATTGAATTGCTTAACACACAACTTGATTCTATTTACCGTTTGCAACAAAAACATCAAGTAAAATCGGTAGAAGAACTAATTTTAATTAAAGATGAATTTAGTAATAAATTACTTGATTTTAGCTCGCTTGAAAACGACATTGAAAAAGCAAAAAAAGAGCTGAATACGCTTCAACAATCGTTAAAAACACTTGCATCAAAAATAAGTACAAAGCGCAATAAAGAAATCCCTAAAATTGAAAAAGAAATAGCAACACTACTTTCTTCATTATCAATGCCAAACGCACAACTCAAAATTGAAAACACCATATTAGATACATTTACAGCCAACGGAATCGATAAAATAAATTTTACTTTTTCAGCCAACAAAGGGAGCGATTTTAAAGAACTAAGTAAAGTGGCTTCAGGAGGTGAATTAGCGCGTTTGATGTTGAGTATTAAATCATTGATAGCTAAACATACAGCATTGCCAACAATTATTTTTGACGAAATTGATACTGGCGTTTCAGGCGATGTAGCCGATAAAGTTGGAATTATTATGAACGATATGGCGCAAGCGATGCAAGTAATTACAATTACTCATTTACCTCAAATTGCTAGTAAAGGACAATCTCATTTATTTGTATACAAAGAAGATAAGAGTGACAAAACATTTAGTAATATAAAACGATTATCTATGGATGAACGAGTACAAGAAATCGCAAAAATGTTGAGTACTGGAACACCCACTGCAGCTGCAATAAACAATGCAAAAGAATTATTAAACAATTAAACCGTACTACTTAAAACAACAAATTATATATTTGCATAATAAATCAAGAAACTATGAGCTATAACTTATTAAAAGGAAAACGCGGAATTATTACAGGTGCATTAGATTCGAATTCTATTGCATGGAAAGTAGCTGAAAAAGCGCACGCTGAAGGCGCAACATTTGTTTTAACAAACGCACCAATTGCAATGCGCATGGGCGAAATAAAAGCACTTGCCGAAAAAACAAAATCCGAAATTATTCCTGCTGACGCAACCAATGTAGAAGAACTAACCACTCTTTTTACTAAATCGCAAGAGGTGTTGGGCGGCAAGATTGATTTTGTACTTCACTCCATTGGAATGAGCGTAAACATTCGTAAAAATATACCTTATGTAGAATCCAACTACGATTATTTTATGAAAGGTATTGATGTATCGGCTATGTCGTTGCACAAAATGCTGAGTGTTGCAAAAAAATTAGATGCAATAAACGACCACGGAAGTGTTGTAGCACTTACTTACATGGCTGCTCAACGCACCTATCCATTTTATACCGATATGGCTGATATTAAAGCAATGTTAGAGTCTATTGCGCGTAGTTTTGGCTATCATTACGGAAAAGAGAAAAAAGTACGTATCAATACCGTTTCGCAATCGCCTACAAAAACTACTGCAGGTACTGGTATTAAAGGCTTTGATGATTTCTACAATTTTGCTGATTCAGTTTCTCCTTTAGGAAACGCTGATGCGGAGTCGTGTGCAGATTATTGCATTACATTATTTTCTGACTTAACACGCATGGTTACTATGCAAAACCTTTATCACGATGGAGGTTATTCATCAACAGGCGTAAGCTCCGAAGTAATGGCAAAATTTGGAGAATAAAAGAATCCAAACGAATACACTAAAAAGGCATTATAATCAACTTATAATGCCTTTTCTTTTATTAAAATAGGCTTGCAAAGCTTCACGATTCAACGCATTAAAACAATGCTCTTTAGTAAGCATTCCTTTTCTAGCAACACAAGTACCAAAGTACATATCATGATACCCTTGTTTTTCATGCGCATCTGGATTAATTGAAATCATTACTCCCTTTTCAATACAATAAGGAATCCAACGCCAATCAATATCCAAACGATAAGGATGAGCGTTTAATTCAATAATTACACCGTTTGCTGCACAAGCATCAATTACTTTTTTGTGGTCAATAGGATATCCTGCACGTGATAACAATAAACGCCCTGTAGGATGGCCTAATATTGTGGTATATGGATTTTCAATTGCTTTAATCAAACGAGCAGTCGCTTTTTCTTCATTCATTTTTAAATTTGAATGTACCGAAGCTACAATAAAATCAAATGTTTTAAGAATATCTTCTGTATAATCCAACGAGCCATCATTTAAAATATCGCTCTCAATACCTTTGAAAATTTTGAATGGAAAAAGTTGTTTATTCAGTTCGTCAATTTCCAAGTGTTGAGCAATAACACGCTCTGGTTTCAAACCTTCCGCATAAAAAGCCGATTGTGAATGGTCGCAAATACCTAAATACTCATAACCAAGTACTTTGCAATATTCGGCCATTTCCTTCAATGTATTCATACCATCGCTATAGGTACTATGGTTATGCAGAATACCCTTTAAATCAGCAACTTCAATAAGCGTTGGAATTTTATTTTCACGCGCTAAAGCTACTTCTGTTATACCTTCACGCAACTCTGGCGCTATGTATTGCAAATGAAGCGAATTATATATTTTTTGTTCTGATTCGTATGTAACACCAACAGCATAACCTGTTTGCGTCAAATGTGCTTCAGTTGCAGTAGTTTCAAACAATTTTGTATAAAAATCTGCTGGTGCACAAGTCAATAATTCAACAGCAACATTCAAGGGATTCTCTATACCATCAATAGTAACAGCACTTTCGGAAGCAATTAAAACGTCTATTTTTTCAATGATTTCATTTTTTCTACGCATTGCCCCTGTAAGCGATACCAATTCCGTATTGTATTTTTTCTTTAATACATCCACTAGGCTATTTGCAAATTGTTCAACAGATGCATAATGAAATTTACCTCTATTAAACTCATGAAACTCTATCTGTTTCTTCACTTCTGCTTGTGTTTTAGCACCAAAACCTTTTAATGTAATTAAACGATTTTCATTACAAGCATACAACAACTCTCCAATGCTTTCAATTTCAAGCTCTCGCCACAATTGCCCAACTTTTTTTGGACCAATTCCCTTTATGCCCATTATATCAATTACTCCAACAGGCGTTTTTTCAACCATTGCAGTCAGCTCTTTTAAATTGCCAGTAGTTTGCAACTCATTTATTTTAGAAGCAATACCCTTCCCAATTCCCTCAATCTGTTCAAGCTCTTGCAAGGATTTACCTTCCAATACAATATCTGTTTTATCTAACTTATAAGCAGCATTTGCAATCGATTTTATTTTAAACGGATTTTCGTTGTGCAACTCCATCAATTGAGCGGTAAGCTTCAATGCACGTGCGATTTCTTCAGTTGTCATTTTATAATTATCAATTAGGTACTAAATTTACAATTTATCGCTAAAATAAACTGTATGTTTATGGCTAAGAATAAAAATATGTTTGTAGCTGTTGAGTTATAAATATTTTGCAGCTCAGAATGTAGCAGAATTTTTAATCCTGCAAACATAGTAATAACCTACATGGTTATTTTTAAATTTCTGTAAGCAATTCATGAAACCGTGCGTAGGGAATGAAAAAAACGCAGTGCCGATCTGCTGTGCGGTAGAAATCGTTTTTTCTTGATTTTTTCGTCCTTTTTTATCAAGTGAATAACAGTTGCAACGCTCAATCCGGAAAAGTAAATATTTGATAATGAGCATACTTTATTTGCATCGCAGCCGTGTGCGGCTAACGTCCACAAAAAGTGCGAACTGCAATTTTTTCAAGCAACCTAAGTGTGTAGGACTTGTGTGAAAGAAAAAATTGTAGTTGGTTTTCGTGGTGTATTTTTCTTTATAACTTTCTGGAGCCTGCACTGAGCTTGTCCGAAGTGGACAAGCAAAAGAAAGTTAAATGCTTTTTAAAATTTCAAATCTCATTTTAGTGAATTAAATATTTGATAAGCAACAGCATTTATTTCATTTACTTAAGAGAAAAAAGAACAAGAAGAAGCCCTGCTGGTAAGAATTTGTGTAATTGGCAGTGTGCAAGATAATTCCGACCGAAGAGCCCTGCTGGTAGGGATTTGTGTGATTGGCAG
>JBASCV010000340.1:0-10159 GCA_049651825.1 Bacteroidia bacterium | reverse complement strand
ATCCAGTTGAACTACGGAGCCAGTTATTTTGCACGCAAAGATATAGTAAATACTTTATAGTGTAATGAGCTTGTTGAGGTATAAATTGCTAATATTTTTAACTATGTACAATAAAATCAGTATTTTTATGTTTACTATCTAACTTGTTTTTTACACGTTTTTATGAAACTACAACTTCATTTTTTTATATTTCTTTTTTGTGCTCAATTTGCTGTAGCTCAAGATATTGCAGTAGGGCAGTGGCAAGATTTTTTATCCTACAAAAATGCAATTGCAATAGCCGAAGGTGGTGGCAAAGTATATTGTGCTACCAAAGGTGGTGTGTTTTCGCTCAATAAAGCCGACCACGCAATTGAACGTTTAACAAAAATAAATGGCTTGGCCGATATTGAAGCTACAGTTTTAGGCTTCAATAAATACAACAACAAGCTATTTATTGCCTACAAAAATTCAAATATTGATATTATTGATAATGGTACTATTCTTAACCTTTCGGATATAAAACGGAAGGCTATTTTAGGTAATAAATCAATCAATAATGTATATTTTTTGAATCAATACGCTTATTTAGCTTGTGGCTTTGGCATTGTGGTGGTAGATATGAATAAAATTGAAGTAAGCGATACGTATTACATTGGCCCTAACGGAAGCTCAATTAATGTGAGGGATATTACTTCTGACGATACTTATTTTTATGCAGCTACCAATACAGGTATATACAGAGCATTAAAAACAAACCCTAATTTGGCAAACTACTCGTCATGGACTGCTTTAAGTGGACTTCCTACAGGTGTTTACAATTCTATAACTGAATTTAATGGTAAGGTGTATGCCAATTTTTCTAAGTACTTAACCAATGGTGTTAGCGAACAAGATACTACTTATGTATATGATAATTCTGTATGGACTCCGTTTGCACCTTCAATCGGTCAAACTGTTAAGTTTGTGAAAAAGCAAAGCGACAATGTTTTTCTACTTGGTTTAAATACACGTGTGCTCCTTTACGATTCATTGTTTGTTGTTAAAGAAATTATTGATGGTTATTTAAACGATTATACCAAAGCCGAGCAGGCAGTAGTTGATAATACGGGCGATATTTATATTGCTGATGCAAATCATGGAATGATTCTTTACCGTCCTAATTCTGGTATTGATAATTATTTACCAGACGGTCCTGGAAGTATAAATGTGGCTGGTATGGATATCAGAGATAATAAATTAATTGTTGCTCCGGGTGGTGGTGGAAACAACTATTTTGCTGATGGTATATATACCTATAATGGCGAAAATTGGAACAATATAAAAGGTAATTTTCCTTCTGTTTTAAATATTGATAGTATTGCGGGTATTAATTATGCCGTAATTGACCCTGTAAATACTAGCAAATCTTATGTTTCATCTGGTTTTTCGGGAATTATTGAGTTAGATAATTTTGTGCCTACAGCTTTGTATAATCAAACAAATAGTAGCTTAACTCCTGTTACAGCTCCTGGTTATAGTGCCTTATGGACAGCAGGCTTGGCATTTGATGCCAACAATAATTTATGGGTTGGTAATTCTGGTGTGCCAACTTCATTATCAGTAAAAAAGAACGATAATACGTGGCAAGCATTAAACTTTTCAACAATTATAGGTTCTGCACCTTACATTGGCCAAATATTGGTTGATAAAAGCGATCAAAAATGGGTGGTTTTAGCTCGTGGAAGTGGCTTAATGGTATACAACGGCACAGGTGCAGCGCCCAATAGCTCTAATACAAAAAAATTAACTACATCAACTGGCAACGGTGCCTTGCCTAGTACTAATGTGTTTTGTTTGGCCGAAGATGCCGATGGCGAAATATGGGTTGGAACCGATAAGGGCATAACGGTGTTTTATTCGCCCGAAGCAGTTTTTAGTGGCGACAACTTTGATGCTCAGCAAATATTAATTGAACAGGACGGATATGTGCAAATATTGTTAGAAACTGAATTAATTCAATCCATTGCCATCGATGGTGCTAACAGAAAGTGGATTGCAACACAAAACTCAGGCGTGTTTTTAATGTCCGAAGATGGCACTAAGGAAATATTACATTTTGATATTAGCAACAGCCCTTTATTTAGCAATGATGTAAAAAGCATTGCTATTAATCACCAAACAGGCGAAGTGTATTTTGGAACAGCAAAAGGTATTATAGCCTACCGCAGTACTGCTACAGGTGGTGCTGAATTTTTTACAGATGTGTATTCATTCCCAAATCCGGTAAAACCTGGCTATGATGGTCCAATTGCTATAAAAGGATTAGTTGCAAATTCCATTGTTAAAATTACGGATATTAACGGGAGTTTGGTATATGAAACGGTTTCCGAAGGCGGGCAAGCCATTTGGTATGCAAAAAATTTTAAGGGCGAACGTGTGAGCTCTGGTGTTTATATGGTGTTTTGTACCAGCCAGGATGGGACTCAAAAAATAGCTACTAAAATTTTGGTCGTTAATTAAAGTGCTTTGTTATTAACTGATGTTACGCAAACCAATTGATAACATAACTCCTTAGTTGTAAAATTTTATTGTTGCAAAAAATATTTTTATGAAACCGTGCGTAGGGAGTGAAAAAACGCGATGCCGAGTCGCTTGTGCGGAAGGAATCGTTTTTTCTTGATTTTTTCGTCCTTTTTTATCAAGAAAAAAGGACGATAAGATATTTTTGAGAAAAGTACTAGTTATATAGATGAAGATCAGAAGAAATGGAATATCTATATTTTAAGAAGCCAACTAGGCTTCTTCTATAATATGTTGCTTTTTTTGACAACGTCTTTACTGTATTTATTGTTGTAATCTCAGTTTTATATGTAACATGAGTTATTAATTAACACATGTAAGCTTATTCGTGAATGTTGTGAAACCTTAACTTTTCAATTATTTAAAAATTCATGCTTCACAAAACAAGTGGTATTGTATTATACACAACCAAATATTCCGAAACTAGTTTAATCGTTAAAATCATAAGCCCCGATTTGGGCGTTAAATCATACATTGTAAACGGAGTAAGAAGCAAAAAATCAAAATTTAAAGCTACGTTTTTTCAGCCATTGAGCATTGTAGATATGGTAGTTACCGATAATCAAAAATCGGGCTTACAACGCATTTCCGAAATTGCCATACAATACCCGTATTCCGATATTCCTTACAATATTATAAAAAGCTCAATTATTTTATTTTTGAATGAAATTATCTACAAAGCAGTAAAAGAGCAACAACCCGATGAAAACATGTTTGAGTTCATCAAAAATTCGCTACAACTGATTGATTTAAAAATGGATAGTTGCTCCAATACGCACCTGTTTTTTATGACAGAATTTAGCCGTTATTTAGGTTTTTTTCCTGAAGGCAATTACACTGCTACAACCCCTATATTCGATTTGTTAGAAGGTACTTATACCAAAACAATTCCCATTCATGGTTACTATTTAGAAGGAGTATTATCCATGTTGTTAACAAAAATTATCGAGTCAGATTACACTTCCGTTCAGCAACTACAATTAGATAAATTGCAACGCAAAAATATACTGCAAGCATTAATAAAATTTTATCAATTACACATTGCTTCATTTGGCGAAGTAAAGTCAATTGATGTGTTAGAACAAATTATGTAATATTTTATAAACAATTACCTCGTTTTACTTTAAATTGTTTCTCTTTTTAGAATCATTTTAAATAATTTTTATTAATTTAAAGTGTTTATTATCAGTTACTTATTTTTATTTGCTACCCCAAAACAGGTACTACTTTCTTACTAGTTTTAAGCGCTGTTGTTTGTCAATAAAATTTACACATTTTCTCTTATTTTATTCTTTAAAATCAAACAACAAAAAGCTATCTTTGTAAGCTATAAATACAAAGTTGTTTGCTTTTAAGGTTATCAATTAAAAGCAAATTTACTATAAAATGATAGCTAATAGCGTCATTTCGAGCGGAGTAGAGAAACAAGCGATTGATAAATACAATTATAATTTCATATAACATTAGCATAATAGAATAAACATGGCATTAATTAAATCAATTTCGGGCATTAGAGGAACAATAGGTGGTAAGCCCGGTGACGGTTTTAGTCCTTTGGACATTGTTAAATTTACTTCTGCTTTTGCTTCGTGGATAGCAAATAAATCAGAAAATAAACGTGTTAAAATTGTATTGGGTCGTGATGCACGCATTTCTGGCGAAATGGTAAACAATCTGGTAATAGGTACGTTACAAGGCATGGGAGTTGATATAATTGATATTGGTTTATCAACAACACCTACTGTTGAAATTGCTGTGCCAGAAGAAAAAGCCGATGGTGGAATTATTTTAACCGCAAGCCACAATCCTAAACAGTGGAATGCGCTTAAATTATTGAACAGCAAAGGCGAATTCATCAGCGATAAAGATGGGCAAGAAGTATTGCAGATAGCTGAAAATGAATCGTATAATTATGCCGATGTAAACTCTTTAGGAAAAGTAACAAAAAAAGATACCTATTTCAAAACCCACATTGATAAAATTTTGGCTTTGCCTTATGTAGATGTAAATGCCATTAAAGCAGCTAAATTTAAAGTTGTAATTGATTGTGTAAACTCTACCGGTGGTATTGTTATTCCAAAGCTGTTAACTGCATTAGGTGTTGAAAATGTTGTGAAATTGTATTGCGACCCAACAGGCGAATTTCCCCACAATCCTGAGCCACTTCCCGAAAACTTGAGAGATATTTCAAAATTGGTAACAAAGGAAAAAGCGCATTTAGGAATTGTGGTTGATCCTGATGTTGATAGGCTTGCATTTGTTTGCGAAGATGGCGAAATGTTTGGCGAAGAATACACCCTTGTTGCTTGTGCCGATTATGTGCTTAAAAGCATGAAAACAACAGCTAAAAACGCTGACCGATTGCCAAATACCGTGTCAAACTTGTCTTCTACACGTGCTTTGCGCGACATTACCGAAAAAAATGGAGGTAGCTACAGCGCATCAGCAGTTGGCGAAGTAAATGTGGTAACGCTTATGAAAGAAACCAAAGCCATTATTGGTGGCGAAGGTAATGGCGGGGTTATATTGCCCGAATTACACTACGGCAGAGATGCACTTGTTGGAATAGCTATATTTTTAACACACTTAGCAAAATATGGCAAAACTAGCTCTATGTTGCGCGCATCATACCCTGATTATGTTATTTCTAAAAATAAAATAGAACTTACACCCGAAATTGATATTGACAGCATACTAGAAGGTATTCAGGTAAAATATAAAAAACAACCCATCAATACCGTTGATGGTGTAAAAATTGAATTTGATAAAGATTGGGTACACCTTCGTAAATCAAATACCGAACCTATTATCCGTATTTATTCTGAAAGCGAATTACAGGCTACTGCCGATAATTTAGCTAAAAAAATCATGATGGATATTCGGGAGTTTATCAAACAACAGCAAATTGCTGTATCTTAAGGTATTGATTTATTGTCAGCTATCAAAATGTCGTCAAGCGATAAAAAAGCAAAAAAAAAACAAACCGCTTCCTCAGTACAAAGTACTGGTGGCTTAAGTGGAACGTTTAAAGGACATCCCTATACCTTATGGGGCGTTTTAGCAATTGTGTTCATTGCTTTTTTACCCGCACTTAGTAATGGTTTTGTTAATTGGGACGACCCCAAGTATGTTCTTGATAACAACATTATTAAAGACCTTTCAGCTAAAGGTATTAAGGCGATGTTTACCAGTTTTTATGGTGGTAACTATCATCCGCTTACCGCGCTTTCAAATGCCATAGAATTTAAGCTGTTTGGGCTAAATCCAAAACCTTTTCATTTTTTCAACTTAGTACTTCACCTTGCCAATACGTTTTTAGTGTATCGCTTAATTCGCTTCTTGGCAAGCGATATAAGCATTGCATTAACGGTAGCATTATTGTTTGGCATACATCCTATGCACGTAGAGTCAGTAGCTTGGATATCAGAGCGTAAGGATGTATTGTACACTTTTTTTTACTTACTAGCAACACTAAAATATGTTGAATATAGAAATGCTGAACAAAAATCAATAAAGCTCTATGCAAATGTTTTAGCACTTTTTCTATGTTCATTATTGTCTAAATCGGCTGCTGTTGTTTTTCCTGTAACCTTGGTGCTAATTGATTTGTATTTCGACAAAAAAATTATTTTTGCTTCAATCATCAACAAAATCCCACTATTTGTGCTTTCAGCTATATTTGGGCTTGTTGCACTTCGTTCACAAGGCGATGATGGCGCATTATCTGATTTAACAACCGTTTTTTCATATACCGATAGAGTTTTCTTAATTTGTTATTCTTTATTGTTTTATGTGGCTAAGCTATTTTTACCTTTTCAGTTATCCGCATTTTATGCATATCCTGTTAAAGCAGTAGGGGAGATGTTGCCTACATTATATTACATTACACCATTGATTATTTTGGTGCTAGTTGTTATTACATTTAAAATAAAGCAGTTTACTAAAGAACTTGCGTTTGGCTTTCTGTTTTATTTAGCAAATATTATATTGGTTATTCAGTTGGTGCCTATTGGGCAAGCAATGGTTTCCGAGCGCTATTCGTACATGCCTTATATTGGTTTATTTTTTATCATTGCACATGTTTTTTATTATTTGAGAGATAAGTACGACTATCTTAAATATTTAGGAATAGGCTTTTTGATAATTTGTGGAGCAGGTACTTTTGGCAGAACTCAAGTATGGAAAGATGGGATAACCCTTTGGAACGATGTTATAAAAAAAGACCCTAAAATAGCTTTTGCTTACTATAATTTGGGAAATGCATACAAAAATACTAGCGATTTTAAAAGTGCTATAAATGCTTATAGTGGCGCAATAAAAACTGACGAAAAATATGTGATGGCCTATTTTAACCGGGCACATGCTTATGCCGATATATTTCGCCACCAAGAAGCAATTGCTGACTACAGTAAAGTAATAAGTTTGAAGGATAAAAGTCAGGAGGCGATTTATAATCGTGCTGTTTCATATGCTGCATTAAAACAATACGATGCAGCTATTGCTGACTACACTGTTTCTTTAGAATTAAAACCTCAAGATGCGGCTGCCTATTATAGTCGTGCAAACATGAAAGCCTTTAAAGGTGCTTTTGAAGAAGCAATTCCTGATTATACCAAAGCCATTGAAATTGATTCAAAAATGAGCGATGCTTACAATAATCGTGGAAACTGTAAATTAAATTTACGAAGAATTCCTGAGGCTTGCGAAGACTGGAAAATATCGTTGAGTATGGGTAATAAAAACTCAGCAGATATGATAAATAATTACTGTAAATAAATTAAACACTGAT
The DNA here is from genome assembly GCA_049651825.1 of Bacteroidia bacterium. GTDB lineage: Bacteria > Bacteroidota > Bacteroidia > 2-12-FULL-35-15 > 2-12-FULL-35-15 > 2-12-FULL-35-15. Next base: position 2,829 of record JBASCV010000340.1, on the reverse strand, counting down.
GAAAGTATATCTTGATAACGCTGCAACTACCCCTTTAGATAAAGAAGTATTAGACGAGATGTTGCCATATATGACTGAACATTATGGTAATCCATCTTCCATTCATTCTTTCGGACGTAAAACACGTGCTGCCATTGAAAATGCACGTAAAACAGTTGCTCGTTTACTCAATGTTTCACCTGCCGAAATATTTTTTACTTCGGGTGGTACCGAAGCCGATAATATGGCTATTCGTTGTAGTATTCACGATTTAGGTATAAAGCATGCTATTACTAGTGCAGTAGAACATCATGCCGTATTACACACCTTAGAAAGATTAGCTGAAGAGGGTTTAATAAAGCTAAGTTTAGTGAAGCTGAAAGCTGATGGCCATGTTGATTTAGAAAATTTAGAAGAACTTTTAAAAAATAACGACCGAACTTTTGTTTCGCTCATGCACGCCAACAATGAAATTGGTAACTTATTACCAATCAAAGAAGTAGGAGAGATGTGTGAGCGTTATAATGCTGTTTTTCATTCAGATACGGTACAAACCATGGGGCATTATGCCATGGATTTACAAAAACTCAATGTCCATTTTATCACATGTGCCGCCCATAAATTTCATGGCCCTAAAGGGGTTGGCTTTTTATATGTAAGCAGTAAAATAAAAATAAATCCACTTATATATGGAGGCAGTCAGGAGCGTAACATGAGGGGAGGAACTGAAAACCTTTACGGAATTGTAGGCTTGGCAAAAGCCCTTGAAATAGCTTCACGCGATTTAGATAAACACCAACAGCACATTGAGGGTTTAAAAAAATACATGGTGGAGCAATTAAAAAAACACATCCCTGCAATTGAGTTCAATGGTTCGTGTTTAACAGATTGTTTGTATACAGTTTTAAATGTTCGTTTTCCACATACCGATAATGCCGAAATGTTATTATTTAATTTAGATATTGCAGGCATAGCAGCCTCTGGTGGAAGCGCATGTACATCGGGTAGTGATATTGGTTCGCATGTATTAAGAGGCATTGGTGCCGATGTAACACGCCCTGCTGTTCGTTTTTCGTTCAGCAAATACAATACAAAAGATGAAATAGATTATACTGTAAGTAAATTAAAAGAGCTTTTTGCTGTTGTTGTAGAATAAGGTTAGAACTTTTTTAAGCTGTTTTTTAGCAGAAGTTACTTGCAATTATGAAAAAACACCAACTATTTAATATTATTTCCGCAGTTTTACTGATTGTAATAACTTTATGGTTATTCCTTGTCATCAATGACAATCCGATAACGTGGCATTTTGGGGATAATGCTATTTATTGCGTTCCCCTTTTTTTCCTTCTCAGTGCTATTTTTTCAATTCGTTCAATGCGTATTCAATCTAATAAAATTGCTTATCTGCTTTCTTTTTTATCTACAATTGGTTTTTTGATTACGCTTTGTGGAGTTTTATATATTAGGGCTTTAGCAGATGCTTTTCAACATTAACTATTTCTATTTTAATTAAGAATCTGTTTAAGTTTTATTTTAATAAAATACAGCACTCGAAGGCTCTCGTACATATTTTGACAGGCTCAATATAACCGTGCGCTGTCAGTTTGAGCCTCTCGAAGACTGTGGGGCGGGGGGACAACATTTTTTGAATAAAATTTAAACAGTTTCTAACTAACCTGAGTTCGATTATTAATTTTAAATAAAAGTTTAATAATCAAACACCTTCATTTTTATTCGACTCTGAAGGAGTCAAATATGAATAGAAATTACGATACCGTTATAAATAAAAGACCCTAAAAGGGTCGAATACAACAAATAAAATAGATTAACTTGATTATCACATTTTTTTGTCTTTTTTATATCGAATTCCCCTTAGCTAAAACCTTTTTTTCTGAAAAAAACGTTTCATTAGTTCTGAACACTCATTTTCTAGTAGCCCACCTACAATTTGTGTTTTGGGATGAAATATGTTTTTTGTAACATCTTGTTTTTGAGTACTTTCGCTTTTTAAAACATTGGCTAGTACACCAAACCCTCGTTTCGTATCAGAAGCACCAAAAACAAGTTTTCCTAGTTGTGCCCATGCAATAGCACCCGAACACATTAAACAAGGCTCTAAAGTAACATATAACGTGCACTCATTCAGGTATTTACCGTTTAAGTAATTGGCTGCCGAAGTTATGGCCTGCATTTCAGCATGGGCTGTAACATCGGTTAAGCGTTCTGTTAAATTATGCGCTCTTGCTATTATTTTATTTGCACACACCACAATTGCTCCAACAGGTACCTCATCAGCTTCAAATGCTTTTTGCGCTTCTTTTAAAGCCTCCTTCATAAAATACTCATCCGAGTTGTTCATCGATTCCATCAACTTTAACTTGTTTTATGTTGTTTTTTTCGTAAAAATCAGCTTTTTTATTCATTATAACTCAAAAAATGCAATAAAATAATAAAAAAAACAGTATTGTTTTAATCTTCATTGTGTTCATTTTTGTTTCGCTAAGTACTATTTAATTGTCGCTAAAATGTTAATAAATGCCCATAAAGTTGATAAAAAAACTGCCTTATTTATGAACATCGTAGCTATAAATTATCTATTTTAGCTCTACTAATATTTATAAACACCTCTCAAATGAAAAAAAAATCTACTTTTCGTTTCCTTTTTCTTGTTTGTTTTTCGTTGATTTTGAGTAAGTTATCATTTGCTCAAGGCATTTCGTTTTCAACAAACCCTAATAACGGTTGTAATCCGTTAACGGTAACATTTACAAACACATCTACCAATGCTAATGCATACCGCTACGAGTGGTATTTTGGTGATGGCAGTGCTGTTTTTATTGATACTTCATC
>JBASCV010000339.1:0-2461 GCA_049651825.1 Bacteroidia bacterium | reverse complement strand
TTACATTGTCCCAACCAATCCAACGAGGTAAAACGGTTGCATTTGTTTTTTTAACAAACCAATTGTTGGGAATATGATAATTGTAAACACTATCGTTTTTAGCAACTACTGCAAAATCGATTGGCATTTGCATCCCGTAACGTTTAAAAGTGATTTTATATTCGCCATCACGCTCGCCTCGTTTTACTGATTTTACTCCGTAATCAATTGTTTTCGAAGTTTCTATCCACTGATCAAAAAACCAATTCAAATCAACTTTAGTGTGCTGAATAATGGAATTTCTAAAATCTTCTACATAAGGATGTGCAAATTTCCATTGATTAAAATAATGCTGCATGGCACTTAAAAATAAGGAATCGCCAAGTGTATATTGAAGATTATAAAGCATAACAGCTGTTTTCATATAAACTTGTCGGTATCCACCGCCATGCCGAATAGCGCCATTGTAGCCATCGGAATGCACATTAATATTAGTTTCTACACCACGAGCTGCATCCATCATGAATCCATTAAATACTTCGCTATTGCGCACATAATCAGGTTCAGTAAAGCGTTGAACATAATTAGAGCGAGGTGCGAATTTTACACGCTGAGGGCCATCAATACGTTCGTAGGTCCAATTGGTAAGAAATTGTGTAAAACCTTCATCGAGCATGGCTCTATAGGTTTCGTTAGTACCAATCATTCCAAAAAACCAGTTATGACTAATTTCGTGTGCAAGTAAATCGCGATAATCAGGGTCATAACCACCATCAAGCGTGAGCATTGGATATTCCATACCATCCTGAGCATCAGCAACAATCATTTTAGGATAAGCATACATTCCAAAATCTTCGGAATTTACCTGTATTACCTTTGCCGCATATTGAGCTGCATTTTGCCAACGCGATGCGTGAGGCTCCTGAGCTAAAGAAATACATTTTATTCCATTCCATTCAGCTTCTCCTATACGGTAAGTAGGATCAGCAGTTAATGCAAAATCATGAACATTTTCAGCATGAAACTTCCATGTTTTTTGAGTGCCATCGGGTTGAATAACAACAGATGGAGTTTCGCCCCAAGGTTTATTTTTAAAATTTTTAATATCTAGTTTAGCAAGTAAATCAGCTGGTAACACCTCATTTTTATTAAGGAGTACGCCTGTTGCATCTAAAATATAATTATTAGGAAATGTGAATGCAACATCAAATGTACCAAAGTCGCCATAAAACTCATGATCCATGTGTTGGTCGGTATCCCAACCAAATTTACGGTCGTAAACGGATATACGTGGATACCAATGTACCACATCATAATGCTTGTAGCCCCAAGCATTAAACAATTTCATTCGATTGCGAATACTCCCGTTATCAAAATAGGTTTTGAAATCTATTTTTAAAGTAATGCTTTCGCCTGACTTTATTGGCTTTGGAAGAAATACTTTCAGGATGGTATTATCCTGTTCGGTTTTTAAATCAACACCATTGAGGGTAATTTTAGACACATTGGTTCCTAAGCCTTGGGCTTGATATTTTCCATGCGTTACTGAGTATCCGTTATTTTTATATAAGTCCGACAAATAAGAATCTTTGGCTTGCGCATTGCTATATAAGTGGAAGTAAACAAAAGGCAATTCATCGGGCGAATTATTGGTATACACCAATTCTATATTGCCATCAATTATATCGGATTTATCATCTAAAGATGCATTTATTTTATAGTGTACATCTTGCTGCCAATAGCCTTCAAAAGGTTTACGGTTTTTCCAATAATATTTATTGGAAATAGTTTGATAGTTATTTGCAGGGAATTGGGCAAACATATTAAATGTGAATCCAATTAAAGCAAATGCGAATAAGAGCTGTTTCATACTTACCGATAATATATTATTTAAAGGTAAATATAAATGATTTTGTGCAATTTAAGATACTTTTACTGAGAGAAAACAATAGATTTTACAGCTCAAAAAATGTATCTTTTGGTAAAAGCAAAAAGTACAATAAAAAAAGAGGTTGTCTCAAATGTGAGACAACCTCTTTTAACATCGTTTTAAAATTATTTTTTTATAAATTTATTGCGCACGCTTTCTTTACCGTTACTTAATTCGTAAAAATACACACCAGATAACAATTCATCTGTTTTAACTTGAACAGCATTAGCAGCATTTGAATAATTCTCTTTCTTTATTAGTTTACCCGCAACATCGTATATTGACAAAACCAAATCACCAGAAAGATTTCCATCAAAAGAAATATTTAATATTTCGTTTGCTGGATTTGGATATGAATAAACACTGATATTTTTAAATGATTCAATAATACCAACTGTTGGTGCTGATTTTAACAACAATTTGTCCAAGTAAAGTACACTTCCTGGAAGTGCCGCCTGATATAGAGATGAACCTATTTCTATTCTGATTAAACTTGGAGTAGAATTTGCAGAACTTGGCATTTCAAAATATGTGTAATTCGAAGTTGGATAT
>JBASCV010000338.1:0-9043 GCA_049651825.1 Bacteroidia bacterium | reverse complement strand
GCCCCAAACAGGATGCGTAAGTAACTTATCCAACTTATTGGTAAAAGCATTTCCCTGTTGTGCATTTTTTTTAACAAAACAAGCATCTACAATTGAATTGATTTTAGTGTAACGTTCAATTGTTTCTTGCGATTGTAATTTAGCAACATCAATTGCTGATTCGTTAATTGCTAATGCAATTTGTTGTTGCTGTTGTTTATTGAAATAATCAATTTTCGAAAAATTGCTAATGGTATGAAATGCAACAAACGGGTTGGTTACGCCTGTAATTGAGCTAATTTTTTCTACTAGCTTAGTAGCAATATTTTTTACATCAATAAAATTATTGTTCGGAATGGGTAAGGGCTCGAGCAAAGCCTGTTTCAAGTGCTCTATTCCTTGTTGGGCGCGTGCACTAACTGGTAAAACTCGAATACCTAATAATTCCGAAATTTTTAACACATCAATAAACGCGGACTGTTTCTCCACCAAATCCATCATATTCAATACAAGAATGGTTGGTATTTTTAAATCAATAATTTGAGAAACTAGAAACAAGTTGCGTTTTAAATTGCTGGCATCAGCCACCACCACTACAACATCAGGATAATCGGTATTATTGGGATTGCAAAGCACATCAAAAGTAACTTGTTCATCGGGCGATTTGGGATAAAGACTATACGTACCAGGCAAATCAATAAATTCTGTAATAACTTCTTTATCAGTTAAGGAAGTCGACTTTAACTTAACAGAACCTGTTTTTTTATCGATAGTAACACCTGGGAAATTGCCTGTTTTTTGACTTAATCCTGTAAGGGCATTAAATAGTGTAGACTTACCGCTATTGGGATTACCAACCAAAGCAACCTTTATTGTTTTTTTATCCAAAAAATGTACAAATGATTGATTTGGTTCTGCCAACATAAAAAAACAAATTAAACTACTGGAGAAACAAGAATAGTAGATGCTTCGGCCTTACGCAAACTCAACAAATAACCCGAAACAGAGATAGCTATAGGATCGCCCATTGGGGCAACGCGCGCAAGCTTTACAAGCTCGCCAGGGGTGCAGCCCATTTCTAAAAACTTAAGTGCCATTTCCTTATCAGTAAAGGATTCAACAACGGCACTTTCTCCTAATTTTAATTGCGATAAATTTATACTCATATTGCAAAGATACCTGTTAATTGGTTGATTACGAAACAATGCAAGTACCTAAAAAAGGGTATTTTTAGATTAATTGGAAACGAAAAAACATTGTAGATGCAAAATTAAGCGTGTATCTCTTTTGCCTCAATGCTAGTTGCTTTGCTAAATTTCGGGCAATCGGAACAACGACTTTTTTTTGAGCAACTAGCAAATACTAAACAAACAAAGCCCAATAGGATGATCGTACGATTATTAAACAGGGATTTCATACGCATGATAGGTTTTAATTTAAAATTAATTTTTAACCAAGCTTAAAATAGAATCAAAAATCCAACGTCCGTCCATGTTGCTCAACTGATTATCAGTAGCTCTTTCGGGATGAGGCATCATGCCAAATACATTTTTACCCGCATTACATACACCTGCAATATTTTCAACAGCTCCATTTGGATTAGCAGCATCAGTAACAGCACCATTTTCGTCACAATATCTGAAAAGAATTTGTCCGTTTGCATTCAACTGCTTTAACGTTGCTTCATCAGCGTAATAACGGCCCTCGCCATGAGCAATGGGTATTTTAAGTGCTTTTCCAACAGGTACTTCCGAAGTTATAAGTGTATTGTTACTTTCGGCTTTGATGTATACGTTTTTACAAATAAACTTACGTTCATTGTTATGCAACAAAGCACCCGGAACAAGGCCTGCCTCGCACAATATTTGAAAACCATTACAAACGCCCAACACATAACCGCCCTTGTTTGCAAACTCAATCACTTTTTCCATAATGGGCGAAAAACGTGCAATTGCACCTGAACGTAAATAATCACCAAAAGAGAAACCGCCAGGCAACACTACAAAATCAACACCCTGCAAATCGGTATCTTTATGCCACAACTCAACAACTTCTTGCCCCATAATATCTCTTAATACATAAATCATGTCTTGGTCGCAGTTTGACCCTGGAAAAATAACAACACCAAATTTATTCATAGCCCAATAGGTTTAAATGATAAATACAAATATACGAAATAAAAAGGATGGAATGAAAAAGAATACTTACACCAAATCCGAAAAATGATTCACAAAAATGGCAATCAAAAAGAGTATCACCAAAAATTCGCCCCACGTATTACGTTTAAGTTTTAAAAAATAATTGGCAACAAAAACCGCAGCAGGAATACTTAACAACGAAAAGCTTTTTATTGTAATTAAAGGAGATAGAAATAGTGACAATAGCGTAAAAACAGACAGCCATAGCAATAATGTTACCCCTTTTTTATTTTTTTGTGTTCCCTCAGTATATCCCATTAATAACTTGCCAAGAGACAGAGCTAGAATAAACAAACAAACAGATATCATAAAATAATACCCGCCCGATGTTGCCACTACAGCACGTTTTGGATGAGGATAAAATAATTTTACACTCCAAAAATGAGAGAGCATATCATTCCAAAAATAATACACAAAAACAAAGGTATAAGGCACCACAAATCCAATAAAAGCAATCAACCACTCGCGCCAAACAAAAGGCCTGAAGAGTAAAAAACCTATATATGCCAATGGAAAAAACACAACACAAGGGAAATAAAATAAGGTAGCGAGCGACAATAATAAACCTGCATCAAAGGCATTGGAAAAAGCGGTGTCTTTACGATAGGAACTAACCAATTGATGAACGGCTAACAAAACAAAAAAATTGGCTAGCAAAATAGGGGTCAATGATAAAAAGCTGCTATCACAACTCATCAATAAAACATAAAAAAAACCTGGCAAAAACGATTGTTTTGTTAATATTTCATTTGCGTTAACAATAAAATTGATAAGAAAAGCTTCAATAATAATGATAATTAAAGCAACAATTGTACTTAATATACTTGTACCACCCAACCAATTTAACAATGCATTATAAAAAGGCATTCCAACATCAGTGTAAGCAGATGAATAAAAGAATGTTGGCAACCAACATACTATTGCCAAAATAGGCAACAAAATATAGGATATTGGATTGTTATTTTTAAAAAAGCTAAGTAACATTTCTCGGTTTTTATCACAAAAAACTGTTTTTCAGATACTTATAAAAAACAGCTTGTAACTATTGTTGCGAATTGCTGTAAAATTAGTTTAAAAAAGTATGCACTGTAAATAAAATTTGTATTTTTGATGTATTGAAATTAAAACGCTAAAGTACTATGAACTGGACAGATATTTTTAATGGCATTGGAAATTTTTTTCAATGGAGTTTTCAATTTATTAAAGCATTTGGAAATGCGCCTAACGTATTTTTTTGGTTACTTATTGGCGCACTAACCATTGTTTGGTTGCGCATGCAAGCAAAATATAATAAGGAAGCTGAAAAAAACAATACATTAAAATAATTATTAAATATAATACATTAACAAAAAAGCCAATTCTTTAAAAAGAATTGGCTTTTTTGTTACAATAATATTGGTATTCTTTTATTTGAGTTTAAGTGTTGTTTCACCAATTACAACATTATCGCACCCAATAGTAACCTGGTAGTTGCCTGGAACAAATTCTGAAGGATTTTCACAATAAACGGTAACGGGCAATTCTTCGTTAGAGTAAACAATATCTTCTTTACCAGCAAAATAGCCCTTTGAACCATTAAATGTAAACATATTGCCTGAATCTTGAGATTTGCAAATTTCTTTACCATCAGGCGATACAATTCGTACGTACACTGTTCTGTTTCCTTTTTTAGCAATTTTATTTTCGCCCAACACAAACGAAACCTTTATTTGGTCAACCTTTGATGCCTTTTCTGTTTCCACTTCTTTTTTTCCACCTGATTTCAATTTTATTCCTTGCACCACAGGATTAGAAGCTTTTAAAATAGAACCTAAATTAACTGTGCTTTGCAAAGCATCTTTATCTTTAGACAGCTTTGATGTAATGCCTTTTTCGGCAGTTAAATCGGCAGTTACTTTATTTTTTTCTGCAATAATTACTTGGTTTAAGGTATTTAATGAATCTATTTCATGAACGTAATGTTTCATAATTTTACGCAAGGTTGTAACCTCTTTTCTTAGCTTAGCAATAATAGAAGCATCATTTTTATGCTTTTCTGCTTGCTCCAACAACTGGGCTATTTCAGCACGCTTAGCCTCCAACTCTACTTGCATTGCTTTATCACTGGTTTGAAGGGTAGCATACTCTTCTTGCAACTCTAGCAATTCAGCTTTTACGTTATCGCGCTCAACTGTAACTTGTTCTTTAATAACTACTTCGGTATTGGCTCTTCCACGCTCTTTCAACCATAAGGTAATAAATATTCCATTACCTAAAAAAAGCACAATGGATAATATAATCCACAACTTATTATTTGACTTTTCTTTCTCTTTATTTTCCATAGTATATTTTATAGGATTATTGTTTACTTTTATAGAACAAAAATAGTATTTATTTTCAATTGAATTTACTATCGGCAATGCTAACAGATTTTATAGCACTTTTATTTCCAAAAACATGTGCTGCATGCGGTAAAAGTTTGTATAAAAACGAAAATAGTATTTGCACCTATTGTGTTTATTATCTGCCAAAAACCAACTACCATCTTACATATGACAATCCTGTAGCAAAAATTTTTTGGGGCAGAGTTACCCTCCATTCTGCGGCATCGTATTATTCGTTTAATAAAGGGGGTAAAGTGCAACAACTTATTCATCAATTAAAATACAATGGACAAAAACACGTTGGTGTTACAATAGGGAAACTATATGGGGATGAACTGAAATATAGTGACGACTTTAACACAATAAACACTGTTATTCCAGTACCTCTACATCCTAAAAAATTAAAAAAAAGAGGTTATAATCAAAGTGATTTTTTTGCAGATGGAATTGCTCAAAGTATGAATATTCATGTAGATAACAAATCGCTTATAAGAGTTGAAGAATCGAGCAGTCAAACAAAAAAATCGCGTTATAGTCGCTGGCAAAATGTAGAATCCATATTTAATGTAAATAACCCCACTGAAATTGAAGGAAAACATCTACTTTTAGTAGATGATGTTATTACAACTGGCGCAACACTTGAAGCATGTGCTCAAACACTATTAAAAGTGCCAAATGTAAAGTTAAGCATCGCCACCATTGCTTACGCAAGCGGTTATTAACTATACTCATCAAAGTAGAGTTGTAATAAATTGGTTTTAATATCTTTGTAATCACAAAAAATAAAAATGGCTGAATCAATATCTGTTATTGGAAGTACGAAAGAAGAAAAGTATCAGTCGCTAATTCCGCAAATAAAAAATTTGATTGAAGGAGAACCCGATACTATTGCAAACATTGCAAATGTTATGGCTGCGCTTAAATTTTCAATGAATTTTTTTTGGGTAGGTATTTACTTTGTAAAAAACAGCAATAACAGCACTGCACAAGAGCTTGTATTAGGCCCATTTCAAGGCCCAATTGCATGTACACGCATTGCCTATGGAAAAGGGGTATGTGGTAAAGCATGGGAAAGTAAAAGTGTAATTATTGTTGATGATGTAGATGCATTTCCAGGGCATATTGCCTGCAGCACATTATCTAAATCAGAAATTGTTATACCTATAAAAAACAAAAACAACGAAATAACAATGGTATTAGACATTGATAGTGAACTATTATCAAATTTTGATACCACAGATAAATATTATCTTAACGAAATTGGAAAACTTATAGCAAGCTTAAATAGCTAACCTTTTGAATAATTAATAATGATTGAAACATTTAACAACAAAACAGTTACAAACAAAATAAGCTTCTTAAAAAAGGTTTATAAGCATATTATATTTTTTACTGCAGTTATTTTAATGAATTCTTGTGCCCAAATAGTAGCTCCTACTGGAGGAAAACTTGACAAAGAAGCTCCCAAGCCATTGAAATATGAACCTTTGAATGGAACAACCAATTTTTCATCAAAATCAATAAGTATTTCATTTGACGAATTTATCCAATTAAAAGATCTTAATAATCAATTAATCATTTCTCCACCGTTACAATATATTCCTGATATAAAAACAAAAAACAAAGAATTGATAATTGAATTTGATAAAAAAGAACAACTCAAGCCCAACACAACCTATTCTATTAGCATGGGAAATGCTATTCAGGATATTCATGAAAGCACACCAATTACTAACTTTAGCTATCATTTTTCTACCGGAACAACTATTGATTCGATGAAAATTTCAGGAAAAGTGGAAAGTGCGTTTGATACCAAAGCAGAAAAATCAATACTGGTTATGCTTTATAAAAACTATACCGATAGTAGTACAAACAAATCACTACCCGACTATATTGGAAAAACAAAAGAAGATGGAACCTTTGAAATAAATAACATTAGTGCTGGAACATACAAGTTAATTGCATTAAAAGACGCTAATGCCAATTACAAATACGATAGTGACAATGAAAAAATAGGTTTTGTAGACACGCTAATAAATGTAACACAAAACCCCAAAAACACGATACGATTATTTGAAGAACCTTCAAAAAAAACATTCATAAAATACAGTGCTCATAATTATTTTGGCAAAGTATTAATAGTACTTAATAAACCTAACGAAAACATAACCATTAAACCTGTAAACACACCAGTAAATGACAAAGATATTTTTATAGATTTTTCAAAAAACAAGGATTCAATTCACTATTGGTTCAGAAACATTGAAAAAGACTCCATTTACTTTCAGGTAAATGAAGGAAATACAATTATTGATACGCTTGCTTTCAAACTGATAAAAAAAGCGGATGCTATTAAAAACAGCAGAAACCCATTAAAGTTTAAGCTAAGCAATAGCCCCAACAAAAATCAAACAATAGAACTGAATAGCGATTTAGTTATTAATTTCAGTCACCCCATTGAACCATCAACAATTGAAGCACTTAAAAACAAAGAAATAAAACTTTTAATTGACTCGGTATTATACGTTAATAGTAAAAATCTTTTTTACAGTACAGCCCAAAATTCAGGGTTTATAATTAAAGAAAAAAACAACAATACTGAAAAAGCTTTTATGTTCAAAGAAAACAGCAAATACAGCCTTTTTATTGAACCCGGAACATTTACTGATATTTTTGGATTATCAAACGATAGTATACAATTGAATTTTAAAACACGTGAAGAAAAACAATATGGTAGCATTAAGCTTAAACTAAACGTAAGCAACAAATCAAAAAACTACATTGTACAACTAGTTGACGACAAAGAAAATATTATTAGAGAAACTTATACAACTAAAACAGATGCTATTTACTTTCAGTACCTATTACCCAAAAGCTATAAACTAAAAGTAATTTGCGACAACAACGCTAATTTAAAGTGGGATACTGGCAACTTGCAAAAAAGTGTACAACCAGAAAAAGTAATTTATAATGCCGAAACCATTACTACAAAAGCAAACTGGGACTTAGAGCTTGATTGGAAAATTTCAGAATAATTTCGAAAACATTTATTTTTTTATCCATCACACAATTTTCGAAAAACCCATATTAACTGCGCACATGGTTGTATTGAATGAGGCCTGTAGTAAACTTGTTGAACCATAAAAACATGTCAAAAAAATTATCTTGAACTAATAATATTTGGGGAGTTTAATTATTGTTAACATCCATTTAAATAGGCGAGTAACCCAACACGTTTTTATTTAATCTCAAAATCATCAGCATCAAGCATTGCTGGGAATGCTTTTCTAAAGGCATTCAACTCTGAATAATTAAGTGAAATGGTTTCAATTTTTTCTTCGTTAGCTTTCGTTTTACTTATTACAATACCTTTTGCATTCACAATAGCCGAATCGCCTGAATGATATACAGAATTGCCATCATTCCCTACCCTATTTACCCCTACAACATAGCACTGATTTTCCATAGCACGTGCCAACAACAATGTTTTCCATGGATAACTACGCACCTCGGGCCAATTAGCAACATAAATAAGTAAATCGTATTCGTAGTTAACATCTTCTTTAGCATCTTTATTTTTATTAGCACTTGTATTTCTACTCCAAACAGGAAAACGCAAATCATAACAAATCAACGGACAAATTTTCCATCCATTTAGTTCAACTATTAATTTTCTTGCACCAGCCGTGTAATGCTCATCTTCATTTGCCATTCTAAACAAATGGCGTTTATCATAATACAAATAAGTGCCATCGGGTTTAGCCCAAATTAATCGATTATAAAAAGAACCATTTTCTTCACAAATAAAACTACCCGTAATCACACAAGCCTTTCCATTAGCTTGTTTCAACATCCACGCAAGCGTATCACCATTCATTGTTTCGGCAAACGTTTGTGGCTTCATACTAAAACCAGTTGTAAACATTTCGGGCAATACAATAATATCCGAAAGTTCGCTCACAGAAGCTATTTTTTGAGCAAACATAGCCAAATTAGCCGCCTTGTTTTCCCAATGTAAATCCGACTGGATGATGGTTATTTTTAAATCGTTCATTTGTATTACAACCGTTGTATCTATTTTATTTTATTCAAAATTTCAGCAGCCCTCTCTAATGTTTCTTCCTTTTTTGCAAAACAAAAACGCAATACTTTATTATCAATACTGTTGTGATAAAAAACAGAAATTGGAATAGATGCTATACCAAATTCTTTAGTTAATCGAATAGCGTAATTAGTATCTTTTTCTTTACTCAAATTATTATACCTCAACAATTGAAAATAAGTACCCGATGCTGGCTCAAAGCTAAACTGCGAGTCTTTGATAAGCCTAACAAAATAATCGCGTTTTTGCTGATAAAACTTGCCCAAATCCATATAGTTGGATTTGTTTTTTAGATACTCGGCCAATGCATGTTGTATGGGGGTATTACAACAAAAAACCATAAATTGATGTACTTTTCTAAATTCGGCCATTAAATTTTTAGGGGCAACACAATAGCCCAT
>JBASCV010000337.1:0-7992 GCA_049651825.1 Bacteroidia bacterium | reverse complement strand
ACTTACACCCTTGCTGGAGCCTGTGGTGGCGGAGATACTGCAATAATTGTTGTTACTCCACCAATTGTTTCAAATGCCGGACCTAATGTTTCTCTTTGTGCTGGCGACTCTGTTTTAATTGGTGCCGACTCAACTGCTGGATATACTTATTCTTGGCAACCTTCATCGGGTTTAAATAATCCCAACTCTTCTAAACCTTATCTTGTAGCTACAAATGCTGGAACAACATCAATTACCGCATCATATGTCCTTACAACTGGATATAGCGGATGTACTGCTAAAGATACAGTTGTAGTAACCGTTAACCCGCAACCTCAACTCGAAATAACTAGTCCCAGTGCAGTTTGCGCTTCTATACCTGTAGATATAACGCAGCCTGCAATTACTAGTGGAACAAGTGGAGGAGGTGTGCTTAGCTATTGGACAAATTCAAATGCTACAACTGTATTAACCAATCCTAGTTCAATTACTGTAGCAGGCACATATTACATAAAAGCTACAGCCACTGGTGGGTGTTTTGATTTACAGCCCGTTGTTGTTACACTTAATCCTGCACCTACTGCCAGTGCTGGTTCTGATATTTCAATTTGCACTGGCGATACTGTTTTTATTGGCGATGATAGCGTTGTAGGAAATGCTTATTTATGGACTCCTTCAACAGGAATTAGCAATAACGCTATTTCAAATCCATCGTTAACATTAACAAATAACGGTAGTGCTCCACAAACCTTAGTTTATGTTGTTACAGCTACTGCAAATTCATGTTCAGATACTGATACAATAAACATAACCGTAAACCCTCATCCTGTAGCCAATGCAGGCGTTGATATAGAGGTTTGTGCTGGCACTAGTGCAACACTTAATGGTTCTGTTCTTGGAGTTAGTGGAGGGGCTTGGAGTGGTGGTAGTGGAACATATTCACCTTCAAATAATATACTAAATGCTGAATATACGCCTACGCTAACAGAGTTAACACAGGGTAGTCTTTCTTTAATTTTAACTACTGATGCTCCTCAAGGAGGCTGTGCTGTTGTTAAAGATACTGTTGAGCTTACGTTTGCTCTTCCTGCTATTGCAAACGCAGGTAGCGATGATACAATTTGTGCTGGTGGAGCTGTTGTGCTTAATGCGTCATTTTTAGGTTCGGCTACAAGTGGCAGTTGGAGTGGGGGCGATGGCGTATTTTCACCAGATAATACTCAGCTAAATGCAAGCTATGTTCCAAGTGCAGCTGAAATAGAAGCCGGAAGTTTAGCATTGATTTATACAACAGACGACCCTGTAAGTGCTTGTTTGGCTGATAATGACACTGTATTAATTGAAATTCAACCTTCTCCCGTAGCTGATGCTGGAGTTAATCAGCTCGTTTGTGCAGGGTCATCAATAAATTTATCTGCAAATATAAGTGGTTCGGCTACAAGTGCCGTTTGGAGTGGAGGCCAAGGTGTTTTTATGCCATCTCAAAATAGTTTAACTCCTATTTATATTCCTTCGTTAAACGAACAAAATGCCGATTCTGTTGTTCTATACCTTACAACCGATAATCCAATAGGCTTCCCTTGCAATGCCCATACCGATTCAGTAACTATTCATTTCTCTCCAAAACCTATTACAGCTTTTTCTGTTACCGATTCGGCTGGTTGTCCTCAGCATTGTGTTAATTTTAACGATTTAACCAATATAAATGGTGGAACCGCTATTGATGAGTGGATTTGGAACTTTGGCGACAATTCAAACACTGATACAACTCAAAATCCAACCCATTGTTATGAACAAATGGGGGTATATGATGTTACGTTAATTGTTACATCTCAAGATAACTGTAAGGATACACTTTTAATTCCTCAATTTATTCAAGTATATGCTACTCCTTTGGCGGCTTTTGATTACACACCAAATCCTGCAACCGTATCGTCAACAAATATTACACTTAATAACCTTTCTTCGGCTGATGTGGTAACTTGGGCTTGGAGTTTTGGTGATGGCGATTCATTACTGTCAGATTCATCCACTACGGTTCATCTCTATCCTAACGATAGCCCTGAAACGTATCAAACAACGCTTATTGTTCAAAATTCATTTGGCTGTGCCGATACAATTACCAACAATGTTGTTATTTATCCTGAGTTTAGTTTTTTTATTCCTAATGCATTTACTCCTAATGGCGATGATGTAAATGATTTATTTGGTGCAAAGGGAATGGGGATTGAAATATTTGAACTGATGATTTTTGATCGTTGGGGGAATATGGTTTTCTTTGCTGATGATATAAATAAAATGTGGGATGGTACGTTTACAGCAAATGATGAGCAAGTGGCACAAGATGTTTATGTATGGAAAGTGAAAATAACTGATGTTTTCAGAAAAAAATACGATTACATTGGTACTGTCACTGTTATTAGATAATTTAAAATACAAAGCATTCATAGATGATTAATTTATGAAATAGCCATGTTTGCAAAAATCACAAACAATTGATGAAAATAATTTTTCAGACTGGCGTATTCCATAAGGTTATAAAAAAACAAATTACTCACTTATGAAAAAAATATACGGACTGGATGTTCGGTCACTTATTGCATTTCGAGTACTTTTGGCCATTTTCATAGCCTCTGAGTTCGCTTTTTATGTACTGGGTAATTTTGCTGAAATATATAGCCCCGAAACAGGTATACTTGGTAATGGCTATGCTAAAGAATACCTTCAATACTATAAAGTATTTAAAGGTATCTTTTTGATTACTTCAGATTTTTACATGATTTCTTTCATTGTAACTATTATTGTTACCATGTTGCTTTTAGCATTCGGTTTTTATCCTCGAATTATGGCATTTATAGGCTGTGTTTTGTTGTATCTTTTTTTTAATCGTTATAGCGTTTTGTATTTTGGATGGGAAATGTACGCTTCGGTGCTTTTATTTTGGCTCATATTTATTCCTACAAATTCTATTACAAACATTAATTTTCAATCCAATAATAACATCAATGTTTGTGAGTGGCGTTCTCCACTTGCCTTTGTATTCTTATTTCAAATTGGTTTTATTTATTTTTATAATGGAATCTCAAAAAATGGAGATGTTTGGATGTCAGGAAAAGCCGTTGAAAGTTTTTTGTCAGAAACGGATAAATTAACAACAATTGGTGTTTGGTTTAACTCACACGTTAGCAGTATTTTAGCTACCTTTTTGAGCTATTGGGTATTGTTGGTTGAATGTGTAATTATTTTTTTACTTTTCTTGCCTTTTTCAAATTCATTTTTGAGGTATTGGGTTGCTATTCTTATTTTTTCGTTGCACTGGGGAATAGCTCTATTGGCTGATGTTGGCCATTTTAAATACGTTGCTATTGCTGTATCGGTAGCAATATTGCCATCTCACTTTTGGAATAAAATAGAGCCAATTAATCCTGATTTTAAATTAAAAAACGATGTTAAACCAGTAAAGATATCCTTTTTAGATGCACTTTTTGTTAGATTTAATAATTTTAAAACTACAATGCTAACAAAAGTTTTAGCGATTGCGTTACTTGTTCTTATTCTTTTTAGTAATTTATCTCAAACAGCGGCTAGTGGCACTACTGATAGAGTAAAAAAAATGATCCAAAATGTTGGTATTGAATCGTTTTTTACTAAAATAAACTATCGCGCTTTTCCACAATATTCATTTTTTACCCAATACTGGCATTTATATTCACCTAATCCGCCTCAAGAAAAAGGTTATATGCAGTTAGAAGCAATTACAGTTAACAATGATTCTATTTGTGTTTTTAATGGTAATGTTGTTGATAATCAGGTGTATGTATCCAATTTGCATCGTTATTTTTTTAATATGTTACAGCTTAGAAAAGGCCGAAATGAGAAAGAAAAAATAGCAGAAAAATACTTAATGCTGAAAGAAATTCGCTTATGGAACAAAGCGCCAAACAGGCCTAAACTGAAAGCCCTTCAAATTGTACACTATAGTCGTCAATTTAATCAAAAAATGGGTTTAGAACCTCATTTTAAAAGAATTAACTACAAAACAATAGATATAAAGTACAAATGACACTTGGTTAATTCATTTTTTTTCTATATTTACCAGTTGTATTGTGTTTATTATTAATACTTTAAATAGTCAAACAAGTGATGCAACGTTATCATTTGTTTTGTTGTCTTGCTTTAAAAAAGAGATAAATTTATTTATATGAAATAGCCATGCACTAAACCAGCACAAACACTGATGAAGATAGCATGGCGTATTCCATATGGCAACTAAAAAACAAATTATCTACATATGAAAAAAATAGTTTATTCAGAAGGTTGTAAAATGTTTTTTTTACTCCAATTCCTTGTTTTTACATTGTTTCAAGCCAGTGCTCAACAATACGAGGATAAATCGTATTTGAAAAAAAATAGCACGGATAATCATCGAGCTAAACTTATTCCTGATTCAAAATATGGTGCAGTAGTTTCTCAATATAACTTAGATGAAGCACTTAAAAACCCCGATAAGTATAGAAGTGCTCGTTTTTATCAAGCTGGATTGAAAGAGTTTCCTGAACAACTCTTTTTATTTAAAAATCTTGAAGAAATTGATTTAGCATCCAATCAAATATCAACTTTGCCCAACCGATTAACAGAATTTAAGCAACTAAAAGAGATTCATGTTAATAATAATAAACTTACTTCATTAGGCTCAGAAATAACCAATTGTACGCAACTTGTGGTATTACAAATTCAAGATAATCCTCTTAAATCAATAAGTGCAGATATCGCTAAGTTAACTATGCTTGAAGAGCTTACAATGGGGGAGTTTGCTCCAGAGTGCGTTTTACCAAATGAACTATGGACGTTAACCAATTTAAAGAAAATAAAAATAACAAATGCTAACATAACTCAAATCCCTGCTGAAATTAAAAACTTCAAACGTTTGGATGTTTTGTGTTTAACCCACAATGCAATTGCATCAATACCTAATGAAGTTTATTCGTTAAGTACAATTACTTATCTAAATCTGGGGCATAATAAAATTGATAAACTTTCGTCTGATATAATAAAACTTGAAAACTTAAATTACTTAGGTGTTTTTTATAATCCTTTAAAATCAATTCCTTCGGAAGTAATGAGCCTTAAAAAGCTTTCTTTTATTAGCTGTTGGAAAACAAATATTTCTCAAAAAGAAATTGATAAAATAAAATTTCGTTTACCAAATGTAGTTGTACACGATACAGAAACAGGCTTACATTAAAAATATATTGTTTATGAAATAGCCATGTTTGAGAAAAGCAGAAACAATTTATGAAAATAATTTTTCAAACTGGCATATTCCATAAGACAACTAAAAAACAAATTATTTATTATGAAAAATAAATACGTTTCAATACTTATCTTCTTTTTCCTTGGTTTAGCAGCTGTCTATTCCCAAAATGTTATTGTTGAAATTGATGGTGATGATTTGTTTTATTCTGAACCAGGTTGTTCTGATTGTTGGGATGATGCCGATCCAGAGTGGCGTGTGCGTATAACTACATCTAATGGCAGTTACAATTGGAATTACGGAGAAGAAGACCAGTCCTGTGGTTGGAGAGGGGTTACTAATTATAATTTTGTTGCACCTCAGGTTGTATTGGCAAACTCTAGTTTATCAATGGATTTTAATGGTTGGGAAGACGATAGCTTTTTATGTGGTTCTGACGATAATCAGTGTGGTGGATATGCTAATATTGGAAGCGTTGTAGTTAATTCAAACCCTCCTTGTCAATGGAACTATAATACCTATCAACGAGTTTGTGGAAGTGGAACATATTCTGTTTATTGGAGCTATTATTGGTATTATCAAACAATAGATCCTGGTACTATTTCAGTTGATGATACCATTTGTTCTGGTGATGACCCAGATACAATAAGAAATGTATTAGCTGGTAGCCCTTATATTGACTATCAGTGGCAATATAGCGATGATAGTGGTACTACTTGGAATGATTTGTCTCCAAGTGATACCAACGCATACTATGATCCTCCTCCAGGCCTAACTGTTACCAGATGGTACAGAAGAATGGCTTCAACTTGTGATGGCGGTCAGGCCGATACTGCAAGTAATGTTGTTATCATTACAATAGCGCCAAATCCTGTTGTTACAGCTACACCTAATCCGCAATCAATTTGTTCTGGTGATAGTACATCTATTTTACTTACAAGTTCATTGCCTGGTACTACATTCGCTTGGACTGTTACACAAACAGCTTCACTTGGTGCTACTGCTGGTTCTGATACCGTTATTGCACAATTGTTAACATCAAACGGACTAATTCCTGATACTGCCGTTTATACCATTACGCCAACAACTGGGCTCTGTGTCAATCCTTCTTTTGATGCAACTGTAATTGTTAATCCAATTCCTACTGCTACTGCAACACCTACTTCTCAAGCTTTTTGTTCTGGCGATACAAGTAGTATCAGTTTAACAAGTTCTGTAAATAATAGCTATTTTAACTGGACTGTTTTTCAATCTGGTGTAACGGGTGGTAGTATTGGTTCCGACTCTTCGCTACTCGCTCAAATATTATACAATAATTCAGGAAATGCTGGAGTTGCTATTTATAATATAACTCCTGTTGCTAATAACTGTTTTGGACCAGCAATTCCTGTTACAATAACAGTTAATCCACAGGATGATGCATCGTTTACTTATCCATCTGCAACATTTTGTACTTCTGGAGTGGATCCAACTCCAACAATAACAGGTATTCCTGGTGGTACGTTTAGTGCTGTTCCTGCTGGTTTATCTTTAAATCCAAATACAGGAGTAATTAACTTAGCAACAAGCACTGTAGGTGTTTATACACTTACTTATACTACTAATGGTGTTTGTCAGAATTCTAGTTCTATCACTATGACCATACTTTCTGCTTCACCTTCAGCAAGTTTTTCATATTCAGCTCCAGCGTATTGCCAAACAGCAACAAATCCATTGCCTGTTTATGATGCTGGTGCCAGCGCAGGTATATTCTCCTCAATTCCTGTTGGATTGGTTTTTGCACACGTTAATACTGGTGAAATTGATTTAGCCAATAGCGCTCCTGGAACTTATTTGGTTTACAATAAAATCCCAGCCAGTGGTAGCTGTCCGTTTGTTTACGACTCTACTGTGGTAACAATCAACTTGGCCGATGATGCATCATTTACTTATCCTTCGGCAACATATTGTACTTCAGGCCCTTCTCAAACTCCCACTATAACAGGACTTCCTGGTGGCACCTTTTCTGCTTCACCCGCTGGTTTAGCTATTGATTCTGTTACAGGGGTAATTGATTTATCTACAAGTCTTGTTGGTGCATATAATCTTACATATACAACAAATGGTCCTTGTCCTAATAGTAGTTCTATTGTAATGACCATTACAAATGCCAATCCTGCCGCAAATTTTAGCTATTTAGGCGCTCCTTTCTGTCAAAATGGTGCTAATCCGTATCCGCTTTTTGTACCAGGTGCTTCTGCTGGAATTTTTTCTTCTACTCCATCAGGATTATCTTTTGTTCACGTAAATACAGGTGAAATTGATTTGGCAAACAGTTTACCAGGCACATATACAGTAACAAACACAATCCCGCCAAGTGGTTCATGTGCTATGGCAACTGCTACAACAACTGTAACAATAGGTACAAATGACGATGCTTCTTTTGTGTATTCATCTGCAACTTATTGTACATCTGGTACAAATCCTACTCCTGTTATTACAGGCGTACCGGGTGGTGTATTTGCTGCTACTCCTATAGGTTTAGCAATTAATCCAAGTACAGGAACAATAAATCTTGCAAATAGTGCTGTGGGGGCATATACACTTACGTATACTACCAATAGTTCTTGCCCTGGAGTTAGTTCAATAACAATGACAATTGCTAACACTACACCATTTGCCAATTTTACTTACCCTTCATCAGCATATTGTCAAAACGGAACTAATCCATTTCCTGTATTTGCATCTGGTGCTAGTGCTGGTATTTATTCGGCTGTTCC
>JBASCV010000336.1:0-34000 GCA_049651825.1 Bacteroidia bacterium | reverse complement strand
TTCTATTTCACCCGTTTCAGCATCTTTAATTATAGTTCCTAAAGGCACTTCTAGTATTTCATCTTTCCCTTCAGCTCCCGTCATTTTTTGACTTCCACCTTTTTCGCCATCAGCCGCAATTACATGCTTGCGGTATTTCAAGTGTATAAGTGTCCAAAATTGTTTATTTCCTCTCACAATCACATGTCCACCTCTACCGCCATCGCCACCATCAGGGCCACCTTTAGCAGTTAATTTACTTCTGTGCAAATGATGCGATCCTCCACCACCTTTGCCCGAACGGCAACATATCTTTACGTAATCAACAAAATTGCTATCTGACATTGAAAATTTTATATTCTATTTGAATGAATAACCTATTTTTTAGAAGGGCTATTTTACTACTGTATTTTTCACTTTATCAATTTTATCGCACAACATAGCAAATATGTTTTCTATCTCACCAATTCCATTAATCCCTTCGTATTTACCTTGAGCACTAAAATGTGCTTTTAATGGAAATGTTTCGTTTTTATACACATCTATTCTTTTTTGAATTACCTCAGGATTCGCATCATCAGGCCTACCTGATGATTTTGCGCGTTCTGCTAAGCGCTGACGTAGTTCGTTTTCTTCTACTTCCAACGATAAAATCACTGAAATAGATTGTCCTTTTTTAGTTAAAAATGCATCTAATGCTTCTGCTTGCGGAATAGTACGCGGAAAACCATCAAATATAAACCCTGCAGCTTGCGGATATTTATTTACTTCACTTTCCAATAAACGAATGGTAACTTCATCAGGCACTAATTGACCTTTGTCCATATAACTTTTTGCTAGTGTACCCAATTCAGTACCCCCTTTAATGTTGCTACGAAAAATATCGCCAGTTGATAAATGAACCAATTTATATTTAGCAATTAATTTTTCTGATTGAGTCCCTTTGCCAGCGCCCGGAGGACCAAATAGTATGATGTTTAGCATTTTATGTATAGAATTTTGTTTTTTAGTACACGCAATTGCAATAATTAATTCAACTAAGCCTTTTTATCAGCAACATAGTCCAGCACATAAATATCAGGTAAATTTCTGCCTAAGCCATTGTAATCTAGCCCATAACCAACCAAAAAATCATTCGGAACTATAATTGCAGGGTATTCAATAGGCAACGATTTTGTGTATGCTTCGGGCTTTAGCAACAAAGTAGCAATTTTTATTTCTCCTGCTCCTTGTTTTTTAAGCTCTTCGGTAATACTTTCAATGGTATTGCCCGTATCTACAATATCTTCAATAATAACAATTGTACGGCCTTGTATTGGCTCGTTAATACCAATCAATTCATTTACTTTTCCTGTAGATGTAGTACCACTATATGAAGCTAATTTGATAAACGAAATTTCGCTCTCAATATTTACTTTTTTCATCAAATCGGCAGCAAACATAAATGAACCGTTCAGCACCGCTAAAAACAGTGGTTTTTTATCTTTCAAATCAGTATTTATCTGACGCGCTACATCTCCAATAGCTTTTTGAATTTCATTAGAACTTATTTTTATTCTAAACTTGTGTCCGTGCAATACTACATTGCTCATAATCTTTGTTTTTAATAAAACGAAGTTACATAAAATAAGCTAATAAAAAACGTTTATATTTATTTTATTTATTCGATTTTAAATCTATTTTTGAATATTGGTTGAGATAAGAAGAAACTGTTTAAATTTTATTTATAAAAAATGTTAGGGCCCTCTCCACAGTTTTTCAACAGGCCCAAAAATGACAGTACGCAAGGTCTTTTCGAGTTTATCGAGAAACAAGCCTAGCTATGCCTGTAAATAAATAGAATAAAATTTAAACAGCTACTAATTTGATTATCAACTAAATTTATAAAAACGTAACATTTCCGTAATAAAGGTTAGTTGCAATATTGTTAATATTGATTCGATTTAGTTATTTTTCTAACAGCTAAAGGTTTTTAAATGAAAAAAATACACCTATCTGTACTTTTTATTGCATTTGTGTTAATGACAAAAGCAGGAAACGAAAATTTTCCTGTAGGAGCTCGTTCAGCAGCGATGGGCAACGCTTCGGTATCATTAAGCGATGTATGGAGCACGCATCATAACCAAGCAGGCTTGGGATTTTTAACCAATATAGCTGCTGGAGTAAATTATGAAAACCGATTTATGGTAAAAGAGTTGGGCATAAAAAATGGAACATTTGCAATCCCTGTAAAAGCAGGAACTTTTGGTGTTTCATTTACCAACTTTGGTTACAGCTCCTACAACGAAAACAAATACAGTCTTTCGTATGCAAAAGCATTTGGCAACAAGCTTTCTATTGGCATTGCAATGAGTTATTTAACCACCCAAATTGCTGAAGGGTATGGTAATAAAGGTGTAGCAACGGCCGAATTAGGTATTCAATCTAAACCACTTAAAGGTTTAACAGTTGGTGCGCATATATTTAATCCTACACATACAAAGCTTGTTGATTATAACAACGAGCGAATACCTACAATTATAAGACTTGGAGCCGATTATAATTTTTCAGAAAAAGTAACTGTTGCCATTGAAACAGAAAAAGACATGTCGCAAAAAGCCGTACTTAAATCAGGCATTGAATATAAAGCGGTAAAAGAGTTTTATTTACGTGCTGGAATAGGAACCAATCCAACACTTACGTCATTTGGTTTTGGTTTAAATTTAAAAAACTTTAAAGTAGATGTTTCTGCTAATTACCATCAGGTACTTGGCGTTAGTCCACAGTTTGGATTGATGTATGTATTTGCAAAAGAAGTAAAAAAAGCACCAACAAGTGCTACCGGCACTGTTGATAAAGAAGAATAATAACACAACTGTTTTAATTTTTGTTAGAAAAAAATAAAATATCACGTTTCCACTTTCTCGATAAACTCGAAATGGCCTTGCACATTATCATTTTGAGCTTATCGAGAAATCTGTTTGCTTTGGATTATTTTGTTTATCAATTCAAAAAAAATCTTTTGCCTAAGGCGAATCGGAATCAATCGTTCAATACTAAAAGCACCCTGCTTTTTGTTATGCTATTTTTTACCTTCATCACTAAAAATGTAGCTCAGGATATACCTGTAAAACTAGATGATAGCGAGCTTCAACAACAACTTGAAAATGCTGCCGAAAACACGGGTAATGAAGATGCTGATTACACGAATTTATTAGAAGGATTGATATACTACAAACAGCATCCTATTAACCTCAATAAAGCATCAAAAGAAGAATTACAACAACTATTTTTCTTGAATGATATTCAAATAAACAACCTTTTAAAACACATTGAAAAAAGCGGTGATTTGATAACCATATATGAACTACAAGGTATTAATGGGCTTGATATGCAAACCATTAAACGCATGTTGCCTTATGTAAAAGTAACCGACAATTTTAATACTGCCAATTTTAGCTTGGGCGAAATGTTTAAAAACGGGCAGCACAATGTAATTCTAAGGTATGCGCAAGTATTAGAGCAACAAAAAGGCTTTAGCGATATAGATAGCGCGGCATTAGCTAAAAGCCCTAATTCTAGATACATTGGAAGTCCTCAACGGTTATACACCCGCTACCGCTTTACCTATGGCACAAATGTAAGTTGGGGGTTTACTGCCGAGAAAGACCAGGGAGAATTGTTATTCAAAAAAAATCAGCGTTATAACTATGATTTTTATGAAAATGCGTTGAACGGAAAACAAAAAAATGGTTTTGATTTTTATTCGGCTCATTTTTTTGTAAAGAATATAAAATTCATAAAATCTTTAGCCATAGGCGATTACCAAGCTACGTTTGGGCAAGGCTTAGTTGCTTGGAGTGGATTGGCCTTTACCAAAAGTGCTGATATCATGAGTGGCAAAAAATCAGCATTAGGCATAAGACCTTATACTTCGGTAGACGAAAATCGTTTTTTGAGAGGAGCCGCAACAACTATTGGCAGAAAAAACTGGGAAGCAACCGCCTTTTTTTCTCGTAAACGTATTGATGCAAATATATCCGACACGCTCGAGAATGGTGAAGTTGCTGCTATTTCATCCTTACAGGAAACAGGATACCACTCAACAGTTTCGGAAATTGCCGACAAAGATGCCATTACGCAAACCATGTATGGAGGGAATGTAGGATATAAATCCAGAGGTTTTAGTATTGGTGCAACAGCATTGAATTATCAGTTGGATAAAAATTTTAATCGCCAGCTTTCGTATTACAATCAATTTGAATTTTCATCCACACAAAACCTCAATGTGGGTGTAGATTACAACTGGGTGCTTCGTAATTTCAACTTTTTTGGAGAAGCAGCCTACAGTAAAAGTGGAGGAAAAGCCTTTTTAAACGGACTAATTGTAAGCTTAGACCCTCGCTTATCGTTTACCGCATTGTATAGAAATTATCAACGCAATTATCAAAATTTAATTAGCAATGCTTTTGCCGAAAGCTCAATGGCTACCAATGAAAAAGGCTTGTATTTGGGTATTGCCGCCCGCCCTATCAATACCATTTCTATTACTGCCTACTTCGATCGCTTTGAATTTCCTTGGATGCGCTACCAAGCAAACATTCCATCATCTTACGGCACTGATTATTTAGCACAAATTAATTATACCCCTTCAAAAAAAACGGATATGTATTTCCGAATTCGTGAGCGCAATTTTTTAAGAACCAGCGCTGCCGAAGACGATGCAATAATTGATTATTTGGCACCTGTACAACAAACCAATTACCGTTTTAATATTAGTTACAGCATATTGCCATCTATTAAATTAAAAAACAGAATAGAGTTGGTTGATTATAAAGTAAATACACACAAAACCGAAAAAGGATATATGGCTTATCAGGATGTTACCTACAATAAAATTGGTACTCCACTATCCGTATCATTGCGTTACGCATTGTTTCATACCGATACATATGATGCTCGTATTTATGCTTTTGAAAGTGAAATACCTGGGGTATATTCTATTTTAGCAAACTATTATAGAGGTTCAAGATTCTATATTTTATTGGATTATAACCTAACCCGAAAGATAGAAATTTGGGTACGTTATTCTCAAACGTTTTACGACAATAAAACAGCTATAAGCACTGGTTCTTTATCCGAAATAAATGGAAATACAAAATCAGAATTGAAAGCTCAAGTAAGGTTTAAGTTTTAATTCATTGGTACATCAATAATTAATATTTCAGCATCTTTTACTACTTCAATATTAAAACTATCGGTATCCCATATTCCTAGTGCATCGCGAGAGCTTAATTGCTGATTGTTAATTTTCACTTCGCCTTCAATAATAAAAACATAGGCTCCATTTCCTTTATGTTGAATGGTATAATCAGTAGTAGCATCAGCCTTAAACTTTCCTATTGCAAAGTATGCATCTTGATTAATCCACATTACATCATCCGCCTTTACAGGCGCTACAATGGTTTTGAATTTACCCATTTTATCCGCTTCTGTAAACACACGTTGGTCGTAACGAGGAGTAATGTTACGTTCTTTCGGGAACACCCATATTTGCAGTAAGTTTATCGCTTCTGTTTTTGAGTGATTATATTCAGAGTGTGATATACCCGAACCAGCGCTCATGGCTTGTATTTCGTTTGGATGAATTACGCCAATATTACCCATACTATCACGGTGCTCCAAGGCACCTTTTAATGGAATGGTAACTATTTCCATATTATCGTGTGGATGCGTACCAAAGCCCATACCAGGTGCAATAATATCATCATTTAATACACGCAACAAACCAAAATGAACTTTTTCAGGGTTATAATAGCTAGCAAAGCTAAACGAGTGTTTTGCATTTAGCCAACCATGATTGGCATGCCCTCTATCAGTTGATTTATGAAAAACAGTTTTCATTTTTTATGTTTTTAGTTCATAATTAATTTTGGCAATTCGGTTGAAATACTATTATAAAAAGCAAGCTCAACATACTTCGGGTTCATGTATGCCCTTAGCGGAAACGAGTCAATGATTGACTTTGCTCCTTTAAGTGTTGAGGCTGCAACAATTACCCAAAGCTTTGAGCGATCGCCAGCCAGCGCATATTGAACTATTTTACTTTCATCCATCAATTTATCAATGTGGGCTCTTTGCTTTGGGATAAGGGTTAAAAACTCTTCTGTAAGCTCTTCAGGCAATTGTATAACTACCATGTAATTATTCATAGTAATAATGTTTTAGTTTAATGTATTGTTTTAAAAAGGGTTGACTGAAAAGTAAATTCAGTTCAGCCAACCCTTTAAACAAATGTACTGATTACTTTACTTCTACAGTTTCAATTTCTGCTTGTAGTTTTACAGCTTTTCCAACAACAGCTCCACCTGTTTCTAAAACGGTATTCCAGTTCAAACCAAAATCAAAACGCTCAATTGAACCTTCAACTGTAAATCCGGCTCTTGTATTTCCCCAAGGATCAACCAATTGACCACCATAGTTCACTTTAAATTCAATTGGACGAGTAATGCCTTTGATAGTAATATCACCTACTAATTTATAATCTTCGTCATTTACTTTTGTGAATGATTTTGATACAAATTTGATGGTTGGATACTTCTCAGCATCAAAAAAATCAGCCGAACGTAAGTGATTATCTCTATCTGGCATGGCTGTGTTAATGCTCGCCACTGCAATTTCTAACTCAACCTTCGCATTTTCAAAATCATTTCCTGTTGATTCTACTTTTAAGGTATAATCACCAAAATGACCTTTTGTTTGCGCTATTACCATATGCTTTACAGCAAAGTGAACGCTTGAATGTGTTGGGTCTAAAGCCCAAACTTTTACTTGTTTTTCGGTTAGTGTTTCCATTGTTTTTTAGTTTTAATTGTTATTACTGATTTTTATTTAAAATACAAACATTATATGTATATACATATTTATGGGTAAATTTTTTATCCTCTTAATTTATCTAACCATAAGTTCATTTGAGTTGCTTCTTCGTCAGAAAGAGTCTTTAAGTCACTCAAAAAATCCTCTTCTTTCAAATCTAGTTCGGCTAATAAATCTAAGCCCTTTTGAGTAATAACTACATTTACCGCTCTTCTATCTTCTGGACAAACGGCCCTTTCAACCAACTTTTTTATTCTCAATTTTTCTACTAATCGGGATGCGTTAGAATTTTTATCCAACATACGCTCTATCAACAAATTAACTGTAGCTGGTTTGGGGTGTTGCCCACGTAAAATACGCAACAAATTGTACTGCTGAGTAGAGATACCATGTGGCTTTAAAACCTGAGCATGTTTTGCTGTAAGCCAAGCAGTAGTAAACATTAAGTTAATAAGCATTTTATGATGCTCATTTTTAAATTTACTTTGCTTTATCTCCTTTTCAATTTCCATGGTAACCACAAATGTAAGCTTTATCTGTTAATTTATGGTACAAATATACAACAATTAAAAACACAAACATTATATGTTTATACATTTATTTGTTAAAAAAACACAAAACAAACACAAGCAACTGAAAAACAGACAATTAATTTGGCTTATATAACTCTATCGTTTTAGGTGCCATAACCAAGGCTGTGCCTTCAATAACAGTTTTTCCTTCTTGATTCTTACAAATAGTACTCAAAACTACCTGGCTACCTTTTGGAAACTCAAGTACTTCCAAATAAGCTGTAATGGTATCATTCAAATAAACAGGAGCTGTAAATTTTAAATTTTGGCTGAGGTAAATAGTTCCATTACCTGGTAGATTTTTTGCTATGGCTGCTGATATCAGACTTCCTACCAAAAAACCATGAGCAATACGCTGTTTAAACATAGTGCCTTTTGCATATTCTTCATCAAGATGAACAGGGTTATCATCGCCCGAAATTTTTGCAAACAAAACAACATCTTCCTCTTTGATTTGTTTTGTAAACGTTGTGTTATCACCTATTTTAAGTTGTTTGGTAGTTTCCATAAAAAATATGTTTTGAAATTAATTACAATAATATGGTTGCTAAGCAAATATAGTTTTTTTATCACACATTGTGGTTTATTCTAAAATTGTATAGTAAAAAATAGTAATTTTCATTTCAAATAACCCACCCACATTAATATGTTTGAAATAGGAACTGGAAAAGCAGATATTACCACTTTTGTAAAAGGAATTGGCATGATGGGCTACGGCATGCATTTTAATACAGTGCAAGAGATAGAAACGCCAATTTCGGCTAGAGCCTTTGTAATTAAAAACCCTGCTACACAAAAAAAAATAGTTTTTGTAAATGCCGAAATTTGCTTTATCACCATTGCAATTAAAAGTGCCGTTGTAAACAAATTACAAGAAAAACACCCTCATTTTGAGTACAATACGGCAAACGTAATTTTAACCGCTCAACACACACATAGTGCTCCTGGAGGCTATTCTCACTATGCTTTTTACAACCTAAGTATTCCAGGATTTGTACCCGAGGTATTTAATAAAATTGTAAACGGTATTGTTGAAGCAATTTACAAGGCTGAAAACAATTTGCAAACAGCTTCTATATACTTGAACAGTGGCTCATTTGCAGCCGAACAAGAAGTGGCCTTTAACCGTTCGTTAAAAGCATATAATAACAATCCCGAAGTAAAAAAATTGGCAGAACACCAAACTCATTTAGCAGTTGATAGAGAAATGATATTGCTTCGCTTGGAAGGCGCAAACAATAAAAAAATAGGCATGCTCAACTGGTTTGGTGTGCATACTACAAGCATACCCAACGTAAATACAAAAGTATGTTTTGATAATAAAGGCTATGCATCCGAATACTTTGAAAAAGAGATTAATGCGCCAGATTTTAACGCCATATTTGCTCAAGCACCTTGTGGTGATGTAAGTCCTAATTTTATATGGGATAAAAAACTAAACCGCATGCGTGGCAAATTTGTAGATGCTTTTGAAAGTGCTCGTTTCAACGGCAATTTACAATATTTGAAAGCAAAAGAGATTTACAATACAGCACTTAACAATCAACCGTTGGAAAACGAAATTGATTACGCCCTCTCCTACGCTGATTTTTCAAACACCATACCTGACTTAGAGTTCACCAACGGTAAAACCGTTACTACAGGCTCAGGATGCCATGGTGTAGCCTTTTTTAGAGGTACAGCCGAAGGACCAGGAATGAATGCCGCATTAGGTGCAGTTGCCACACTTTTATCACGTACCGTAAAAAATTACGAATTACTAAAAGCCCGTTTTAGCTCAGTAGAAGAGCGAAACACAATAATTAACAAATACAAAATACAAGGCAATAAAGATATTTTATTTGAAACCGGACAGGCTAAAGTACTGGGGACATCCAATATTAAAAACCTTATTCTACCCGCT
Source organism: Bacteroidia bacterium (assembly GCA_049651825.1). Classification (GTDB taxonomy): domain Bacteria; phylum Bacteroidota; class Bacteroidia; order 2-12-FULL-35-15; family 2-12-FULL-35-15; genus 2-12-FULL-35-15. The sequence goes on along the minus strand of JBASCV010000336.1, from coordinate 24,691 downwards.
TGGGCCGATAAAAGCATTGCTAACTTTAAACAACAATACAAAGCCGGTGCTTTACGCAAACCTTGGACTCCACAAATATTACCCTTACAATTAACCATCATTGGTAACCTTGCTATTGCTGGATTTCCGGGCGAAATAACCACCGTTGCTGGATGGCGCTTAAGAAAAACCATATTAAGTATTCTAGAAAAAAGAGGCATTACAAAAGTGATTATTTCGCCTTATGCAAATGCCTTTTGTGGTTACGTTACTACCTATGAAGAATACCAATGTCAACAATATGAAGGCGGACATACCGTTTTTGGCGAGTGGACATTAGCTGCTTTTCAAACGCATTTTAAAAAACTTGCACAACAACTGCTCGAAAAGCCCGAAAACAGGAAAACAGATACGGAAGTTAAACCTGTTGAGTTTAGTCCTGAAGAGTTGGAAAAAAGGACGTATCGGAATTAAATGATTTAATGGTTTATATCCTATGAATAATTCTAAACAAGCCTACACCTACTACAAACAAATTTTTAAAGGCATACAAATGCCTTTTGCTTTTGTAGATATGGATATGTTTAACCAAAATACGGCAGATATTATAAAAAGAGCGGGTACTAAAAAAATACGCATCGCTTCAAAATCCATACGTTGTGTGGAGTTGATAAAAAACATAATGGCTTCAAATGCCATATTTCAGGGTATTATGTGCTACCACCCTTTAGAGGCCGTACACCTTAGCACACAAGGTTTTGATGATTTGTTGATTGCATATCCTATTTATTCGCAACAACACATTACGGCTATATGTACCGAAATAAAAAAAGGTAAAACCATTGTTCCAATGGTTGATTTAGCAGAACATGCACAACTACTGAATCGCATTGCAGCACAAGAAAACTGTATTATTCCGGTGTGTATGGATATTGACATGTCGAGCGATTTTGGCCCATTACACTTTGGTGTAAGGCGCTCAAGCATTACTACCGTTGAGCAAGCCAAAACACTTGGCGAATTAATAAAAACATTAAAAAACATTCGTCTTATAGGCATTATGGGCTACGAAGCTCAAATAGCAGGTGTTGGCGACATTACCGAAAGTGTTGCTAAAAATATTGTATTGCCTATTTTAAAGAAAAAATCAGTAAAAGAATTAGCACAACGCAGAGCCGCTATTGTAAAAATCATAAAAGAACAAGGGCACCTCTTACGCTTTGTAAATGGCGGTGGTACAGGTAGTGCCGAAACAACAATAAACGAAGCCTGTGTAACTGAATTAGCAGTAGGTTCAGGCTTTTTCTCTCCGGGGTTATTTGACCATTACAAACAATTTAAACACTTGCCTGCCGCTGCCTATGCTATAGAAATAACACGCAAACCTGTTGCAAATACATTTACTTGCTATGGTGGTGGATATACAGCATCTGGCTCTATGGAAAATAATAAATTACCAAAACCTTATCTTCCTATTGGTGCAAAACTGATAGAAACCGAAGGTGCTGGTGAAGTACAAACGCCCATTGTATATAACGGAACTGACCAATTAAACCTAGGCGACCCCATATTTATGCGCCATGCAAAAGCGGGTGAACTGTGCGAACGCTTTAATACACTATTACTCGTAAAAGAAGGTAAGATTGTAAATGAAGTGAAAACCTATAGAGGAGAAGGGATGTGCTTTTTGTAAAACAAAACAGCCCAAATACAAAACGTATTTGGGCTGTCAACCTATTTTATTTAAAGCAAGCTCAATTAGCCTCTTTCTGCTAAAACTACAATAGTATTATTAAGCACTTCCACTACTCCACCGTTGATTTCAATGTTTTCAACCTGCTTTTTTGTGTCAGTAACTTTTACAGTACCTTTTTTTAATGTTGCAATAATGGGTGCATGTCCTTTTAAAATACCAAAAGAGCCCTCGGCACCAGGTAATTTAACCGATTCAACAGTGCCACTGTACACTTTTTTATCTGGAGTGATTATTTCTAATTGCATAGACTTGAGATTTGAGATTTGAGAAAAGTTGTGAGTATGATTTCTCAATACTCACATCTAATATCTCATATCTAATTACGCTTCCGCTAAAATTTTCTTACCTTTTTCAATTGCATCTTCAATTGTACCTACAAGGTTGAAAGCTGCTTCAGGGTATTGATCTACTTCACCGTTCAAAATCATGTTAAATCCTTTGATAGTATCTTCGATAGAAACAAATACTCCTTTTAAACCTGTAAACTGCTCAGCAACAAAGAATGGTTGTGATAAGAAACGCTGAACACGTCTAGCACGTGATACAACTAATTTATCTTCTTCTGAAAGCTCATCCATACCAAGGATAGCAATGATATCTTGCAACTCTTTGTAGCGTTGTAAAATTTGTTTCACACGTTGTGCTGTTCCATAGTGAGCATCGCCTAAAACTGCAGCCGATAAGATACGAGATGTAGAATCCAATGGATCCACAGCTGGGTAAATACCTAACTCTGCAATTTTACGGTTCAATACTGTAGTAGCATCCAAGTGGGTAAATGTAGTAGCCGGAGCAGGGTCAGTTAAGTCATCCGCAGGAACGTAAACCGCCTGAACAGAAGTAATTGAACCACGTTTTGTTGACGTAATGCGCTCTTGCATCAAACCCATTTCAGTAGCCAAAGTTGGTTGGTAACCTACCGCTGAAGGCATACGACCTAATAATGCCGATACCTCAGAACCTGCTTGTGTAAAACGGAAAATGTTATCAATAAAGAATAAGATATCACGTCCGCCTGATTTTTCATCTCCATCACGGAAATACTCAGCCATTGTTAATCCTGACAAAGCCACACGAGCACGCGCTCCCGGAGGCTCATTCATCTGACCAAATACCAATGTTGCTTGTGATTTTTCTAATTCTTTTTTATCAACTTTACTTAAATCCCATCCACCTTTTTCCATAGAGTGTTTAAACTCTTCACCATATTTAATAACGTTTGATTCAATCATCTCACGCAACAAATCGTTTCCTTCACGTGTACGCTCACCTACACCCGCAAATACTGATAAACCTTCGTAACCTTTAGCGATGTTGTTGATTAACTCCATAATCAATACAGTTTTACCAACACCAGCACCACCAAACAAACCAATTTTACCCCCTTTTGCATAAGGCTCTAATAAATCGATAACTTTAATTCCTGTAAATAATACTTCTGTTGAAGTAGATAAATCTTCATATCTAGGAGGATTACGGTGAATCGGTGCACCACCTTCGTTGCTCACTTGCTCAATACCATCAATTGCTTCACCAACTACGTTAAACAAACGGCCTTTAACCTTATCGCCAACAGGCATGGTAATTACACGACCAGTATTGTCAACAGACATTCCACGATATAAACCATCTGTAGAGTCCATGGCAATAGCACGCACAGTATCTTCACCAACGTGTTTTTGTGTTTCCAAAATAACTTTTTGTCCGTTAGGTTTTACAACCACAAGGGCATCCATAATGTTTGGTAATGTAGCTCCGCCTTCAAAGCTAACGTCAACTACAGGACCAATGATTTGTGCGATTTTACCAGTTTGTTTTGACATTGTATTTCGATTAAATAGTGTTAATTTAAAATGCGATGCGAATTTACTATATTTTATTGAGTCTGAAAAGTGATTTTTCTCATTTTTCTTACATATTTTAATTATCGACTAATAAAAGCATTTAAACTACAATTTATTAAACTTTAACCACAAAAAAAGAGTATTTATCTGAAAAAAGTTCTCGTTTTTTAGAAAAGTAACAAAAAGCAGCTACAAAAAAGCCTGTGGAATGATAGAAATTAAAAGACAAAAATGACCAAAATGATGTATTTTTGCATATAAACAATAAAAAACTGCCTAAAAATGAAAGTTTACACCTCTATTGAAGAGTTTAAAGATGTAAAAAATCCTATTGTTACCACAGGAACGTTTGATGGAGTGCATTTAGGGCATCAAAAAATCATTTCCCGAATAAAAGAGCTGGCTAAACAAGAAAATGGTGAAACGGTATTGCTTACGTTTTACCCTCACCCTAGAATGGTTCTTTTTCCAGAAGATAATGAATTAAAACTTCTTAATACACAATTAGAAAAACGAGAGCTACTGGAACAATATGGGATTGACCATTTGATTATTTATCCGTTTACAAAAGAATTTTCGCGGCTGACTTCGGTTGAATTTGTTCGAAATATTTTAGTAAACCGTATAAAAACAAAACGTTTGGTAATTGGCTACAATCATCATTTTGGACGCAACAGAGAAGGCTCATTTGAACACTTGAAAGAATATGGCCCCCTATATGGTTTTGATGTGGAAGAGATACCGGCAAAGGATATTGAAAATATTGAAATAAGTTCAACCAAAATAAGAAAAGCACTACAAACAGGTGATGTAAAAATGGCATCGACCTACCTTGGACACACCTACACGCTTAGTGGAAAAGTTGTAGAAGGCTTAAAATTAGGGCGTACTATTGGCTACCCAACAGCTAATATTCAAGTACAAGATCAATACAAACTGATTCCTGCTGATGGCATTTATGCTGTAAAATTAAAACACGCCAATAAAATGTATGCTGGCATGCTGAGCATAGGCAACAATCCAACTGTAGCAGGCAAAGGTAGAAGCATAGAAGTAAATATTTTTGATTTTAAAGAAACTATTTATGGCGACACCGTTACACTCTATTTTATTGAAAAATTAAGGGAAGAACAAAAATTTAACTCACTAGAAGATTTAAAAAAACAACTACTAAAGGATGAGCAAGATAGCTTGAGAATTGTAAACACACTTTAATACAAACACATAGGAAAGCTATCAAATGAATAAAAAAATTACAAATACAAAATCCGTACAAATTATCATAGCTTGTTTGCTACTATTATTTACCATTCAACAAAATAATGCTCAAAATGTATTATTAGATTCGACCGAATTAGAAAACACCTACTCGTATACCAGCATTGAAGAAGCCCTTCAATATCCAGAAAAAGTGATTCGCTTGGAATTAAAAAAAAAGAAACTCAAACAAATTCCTCAAGAAGTATTTAAATTCACCAACTTACAATACCTCGATTTAAGTAAAAATAAAATTCGCGAACTGCCAGATAGTATTGCTCAATTAATTAATTTACAGCATTTAATACTTTCGAAAAACGAGTTACAAGAGCTGAATCCGAAAATAGGAGATTTAAAAAACCTGCGCACTTTAGAAGCTAACAATAATGAGCTTACAGCATTGCCAATAGATATTGGCAAGTTAGAAAAACTAAGGTATTTAGATTTATGGAGTAACGAAATTGGCCGATTTCCTGATGAAATGAAAAAATTAAAAAATTTAAAAACAATGGATTTGCGTGTGATAATGATTACTGATGCCGACCAACAGCGCATACAATCAATGCTACCGCATACTAAAATTTATTTTTCTCCGTATTGTAAGTGCGCTCAGTAATGAGCTAGTGGCTAATTTACAATTAACAATGCTAGCTGTTAAATTTATAAATACAAGAAATTAAAAACAGAAGAGCATGAATACATACAAGGTATTTTTAGTTATTCACATTATTGCAGGCACAATTGGGCTTATTTCAGGCACTGTAAATATTATTCGTAAAAAAGGAGATAGGTACCATAAAATAACAGGATTATTTTTTCTGTATAGTATGTTAACTGTAAGCTTCTCATCATTTGCATTATCAATAATTCATCCAAATTATTTTTTATTTATTGTTGGCGTTTTCACTTTATATTTAGTTAGTACAGGTCAGCGTTATTTGTCTTTGAAAAATTTAGCAAACAATCAAAAACCAATTTTCATCGATTGGGCATTAACACTAATGATGCTTTTGTTTGGACTTGTTTTTATTGGCTTAGGTATTTATTATCTAATGCATCAAAACACATTTGGGCTTGTATTTATTGTATTTGGAACCATTGGCTTAGTAATGGTTAAAACAGACATAAAAAACTACAAAGGTAAGTCTGAAATTAAAAACGTATGGCTCACCGTTCATATACAACGAACGATTGCTACTTATATTGCTGCATTAACAGCACTATTAGTAGTTAACTTTCCTAATGAATTATTACCAAATTATTTGGCTTTCGTACCTTGGTTAATGCCTAGTGCGGTTATAACACCACTAATATTTAAGTGGACAAAAAAATATATAATACTAAAAAAAACGATGTAATAGACCATTCGTAAATCATTAATTCACCGGTTTTTATGAACTTTCACCTCTCCTTCCCCATTAAAAAATTAACGAACGAAATCAATTATTCAGATAAACTATTTTTTATGGGTTCGTGTTTTGCTGAAAGTATTGGAACACTTACCCAACAGTATAAATTTAATAGTATTATCAATCCACATGGTATATTGTATAATCCAGCGTCAATAAAAACAGCACTAATTAGATATACTACAAATACACAAGTAAACGCAGATGAATTATTTTATGCAAATGATAGCTGGAATAGCTGGGAACACCATAGCAGGTATTCAAATCCTGAAAAAACAACATGCATAAACACCATAAATGAGCACATTTCAAACGCACACGAACAGTTAAAAAAAACAGAATGGATGTTTATCACCTTTGGTTCGGCATTTATTTACAGCTTAAATGGCACTAATAAACGTGTTGGCAATTGCCACAAAGTACCACAAAAAGAGTTTAGCAAAACCATGCTCACAGTAAGCGAAATTATAAGTGAATACGATTTACTTTTGAGACAATTAAAAGAAATAAATACTAATCTAAAAGTAGTTTTTACGGTAAGCCCAGTTCGTTACGTGAGAGACGGTGTTATTGAAAACACATTAAGCAAAGCACGTTTGATTGAAGCCACACATACTATTGTTGCAACACATAGCAACAGCTTTTATTTCCCCGCTTATGAGCTGATGATGGACGATTTGCGAGACTACCGTTTTTATAAAACAGATTTAGTACACCCCACCGAACAAGCCATTGAATACATTTTTGAAAAACTCGTTGAAACAACTTTTTCAAATGAAAGTAAACTTACTCTTGAAAAAGTAAAAGACATTCTGAAAGCAACTCAACATAGTGCGTTTAATAGCAATAGTGAATCATTTATCAAATTTAAACGCACCTATGCTGAGCGATGTAAACAGTTGCAAAAAGAATATTCGTTTTTAGATTTAAGTAGTGAAATTGAGTATTTTGAGTGGAAGTAAAACGATAGGCTAACTTTTCAATCAGAATAGATTTGGGCTAAAGTCCACTAAAATTGGTATCATAGAACTAGGACCTAATGACCAATGTTATTAAGTTTAGGAGAAAAGGCCTCCCACAGTCTTCGACAAGCTCAGACTGACTGCGCGTGGTCATATTGAGCCTGTCGAAATATGTGCGTTAGCGATTCTTAATTTAATGACATTGGTCTAAATTTAAAACTTAAACGTCAATCCCATCAAATAATTTGTACCTGCCTGAGGATAATAGAAATTCTCCACAATACGCTGTCCGCCAGCAACATACCCCCAAGTATAACCATTCGATTCGTACTTCTCATTAAATAAGTTATTTACAGCCAATGTAATACCAACGGTACGGATATACTTTGTTTTAAAACTATAATTAATTCTAAAGTCATTCACAAAAAATGCATCCAATTTACGGGTATCTGTAGATGTGTTATCCAAAAACTGTTCGCCTACATACTTACTCAAAAAAGTGAATTTTAAATTTTGAATAGGCTCAAAAACTAAGCTACTACCTGCAATAATATTGGGCGCAAATGCTATATCTGTATTGTTATGAATTATTTTTTGTTGTACACCATTATCATAATCATCAACAAATTCTTCAAATTGTTTTATTTTATTTTTACTAAATGTTGCATTTACATCCCAGCTCAATTGTTTTAACAACTTTACTCCTAAAGCGGCTTCAATACCTTGTCGGTAGCTACTTGCAACATTGGCTCTATTGTACGCACCTACATCGTTTATTTTACCTGTTAACACCAATTGTTTTTTATAATCCATCCAATATGCGTTGATACTCAACATTGCTTTTTTTGTGGAGTGTTTGTAACCTACTTCAAAATCATTTAGCGTTTCGTGTTTAGGGCGGCTTTCAGGAGTAGACTGTGTAAAATCATCTCTACTAGGCTCTTTATTACCAACACTGTATGAAGCGTATACATTGGCATTGGCAGATAAATCATAATTAAAACCAATTTTAGGATTAACAAAATTCAATACTACAGTTTGATTTACATTCATCAGTTGAGAATTAAATCCCAAAAAAGAATAATTAAATGTACGGTACTGAATATCTGCAAACAAATTTAATTTTTGCGTAATTAAATAATTTGCTTTTACAAAAACATTAAAATCTGCTTTATCCGCACTATCATTATAATACCTGTGATTCAGATTTCCATTGCTTGCAAATTCAGCCCAAATAATTTCGCCAAAATGTGTACCTACATAATTATTATAAGCCCCCCCTACAATGGCTGATAATTTTTTATGATTGTTATAATTCAATGAAAAAGTTGTACCATAAAAATCATTATCCAACCAGCGTCTTCTGATAAGATTAGTACTCGAAACAGTATCATTACCAACAATTACATCATTAAGACCATAATTAGATAACGACTGATTTTTTTTATACTCCTCATAATAACCAAAACCTTTGGTATAATGCAAAGCGAGGTTTGCATTCCAATTTTTATTCAGCTCATGCGACACATGCAACTGATAATAATTTTGTTGGTAATGATCTATTTGATTATCGTACGTGTAATAATTATAGGTTCTACTATTAGAATTTAAAAGATTATCAGCTTCTTCAGTATCTAACCAATTATTTTGAATATAAGTATTCATCCCTTGTGTATCACCTTTCAAGCGTGCTTCAGGTATACCATACCACGATTGGTATGTTTTTTCTAGACCTGCAAAATGAATAAACTTTACAATTGTTTTTTTGCCATAATAAGCACCCGACAAATAGTAGGATTTTAAATCGGACGAAGCTCTATCAATAAAACCATCAGAAGTGATTTTTGACAAGCGTGCATCAAAAGCAAATTTATCGTTAATAAGTCCGGACCCAACGTTTACAGTATTTTTTAGCGTATTAAATGAACCATACGAAGTATTGTATTCGCCATATGCAGTTGAATTTAATTTATTTGTTTCAATATTTAAGCTACCTCCAAAGGCTCCTGCCCCATTGGTAGATGTACCCACACCACGCTGTATTTGAATATTATCAACGCTTGAAGCAAAATCAGGCAAGTTCACCCAAAACGTTCCTTGCGATTCGGCATCATTTACAGGCACACCATTAATGGTAACATTTACACGTGTAGCATCAACTCCACGAATACGTATACCTGTGTAACCCACACCAGCACCAGCATCCGAAGTAGTAACAACAGATTGTTGCATATTGAGTAAATAAGGTAAATCCTGTCCTAAATTTTGTTCAGCAATTTGTTTTTTACTTACGTTGGTATAAGCCATTGCTGATTTATCACCAACACGTGTTGCCGAAACAATCACCTCATCCATTAACACTGTACTTTCTGCAAGTGTTATATCTAATGGCTTATCCGAACTTAACTCAAGTGTATCCGTATATTTTTGATAACCTAAAAAAGAAGCATACACAACGTATTTCCCTGGTTTCAATTTTGCTAATTCATAACTACCATCCGCTTTACTTGTGGTGGTAATGTATGTGTTTTCTACACCAATTACCGCCCCTGCAATGGTTTCGGCAGTTGCTTTGTTTTTAATTTTTCCTGAAACACGAAATTGTGCAAATACAGAACACGGCAATGCAATAAGCATAGCCATTACAAGTTGTTTTTGATTAAACATTTTTTTACTCGATTTTTTTAGTTAAACATATAGCAGCAAAGGGTAAGCAGCTACCATTAGTTATAACAGTACCAATTTCCTACGCAGGCATTATCCTGATCAGGTGCATAAATAAAAGCGTTTTGTAAACTTTTATTTATTGGGTATAATCTCAGACATACTGTATAAGTGTAAAAAATTTAAAGTCAGAAGCGTCAATTGCATTAAAACTTCTTTTGACTTTTATCTCTTTTGATTTTTCACTTTACAGCATGACACCCCTTAAGACGGCACGAAGCTAAAAATTATAATTTGAAGAATGAAGAAATTAGTTGAATTTTATTTCAGTGTACTATTTTTTTTGCCGCTAAGGCACAAAGAAAAGCGTTAATCCATATTTTTATTCTTTAACGATTTTACCCCTTAACACCGTCCTTTCATTTACTGCTTTTACAAAATAAACGCCTAAGCTAAATTCACTAGCATCAATAATAATAGTACCACTAGCGTTTTTATTTTCAAACACTTTTCTGCCTGTTATATCAATTACACTTAGCGTAAAGCTTTGTTGTGTGGGTAATTGGGTAGTGAATGTTGAGGTGGTGGGATTGGGGTAGATTGAAAGGTTATAAGCCGTTTGAATTTCTTCTATATTATCAGAAAGGCAAATAATGGAATCTTCAATGGCATTATTAAGCCCCCATCTTCCTCTTAGTCCATTTAGATATAAGCCATTATGAATATAATTACAAGATGTCCCTATACCGTTTGGATTATTAACTACTCCAAGATAAAAATCTCCGCTTGTTGTTGTATCAATTTTAGCAACGTATAATTTCCCCTCTGGACTTAACTTTAAGCTTCTAAATCCACCATTAGGCTCAGTATAAATAGTTGTTCTGGAATTTTGAATAGTTGATTGCGAGTTTGAACTAATATCGAACTGGTATAATTTTCCATTTTTTGCATAAGGTGGAATCGTTGTATCTACTCCACTAATATAAAGAACAGAATTATTAGGTGAAAAAGAAATACCGTAGCCACCAGATTCAATAGCCAAAGGAATTGGATTAGAAATAGTACCGTTCGACTTGTTAAAATCAAACAAACATGATATACCATTGTAATAGGTTGTAAATGCCAATTTATTACCATTAGGAGAGGCTTTTAACTCACCGATTGCATCAAAGTTAGAATTAGCAGGAGTTCCGCTTTGCCAAGTATATATTACTGGACCAACGCTTGAAATAATAGGATTAGTACTTATTCCTGCATTAGTAATTAAAAAAGCAAAGAAGTTATTATTACGATACTCATGTCCTATTAACCATATATCTTGCCCATTTGAATGATATACAGCTGTAAGTTTTTCACAATTACTTGTATCCTTAAGTGAGTTAAAAACAGAAACTACAGAACCTAACCCACCATTCAAAGACATATCTACTTCTGCCCAATTAATACCAAAAGCATTAGGATGATTATTGTTTTGAACTTTTCCACCCTGAACATCTGTTGTAAACATATAGTACAGCGTTTGGCTATTTGGCTTTTTAATAATGATTGTTTGAGTACAACTATTGCTTAATCCAGCACCAGCACCATTCTGCATTATACTATTGGTAGAATCATAAATATTATAGCCATCAGTGTAAAAGAGTAGCTTACCTGTTGTTGCATCTGAAATAGACGATTGCCCTTCAAATGGGATATTGTTATTTATTCCATTTGTTAATGCGGTTGTAGAACAACTTTGAAAATCTATTCCTGCCCCCGTAGCTCCAAAGTGCCATACAGAATTTTGCTTTTGAGCAAAACAAAATATTGAATTGATAAAGAAAAAGATACTTATTGTAATTCTATTAAAACTCTGTATTACCATTTTCTGTTATAATTATACAATTATCATTCTTTTTGATTAGAAAACCGTTCAATCTATTTGATAACGGATTGAACGGTTTCTTTTCAAATAGGTTCTAATTTCTATTGTTTAATCATTTTTTTCGTGTCAATAATTTGTCCATCTATAACAAGTGTATAAGTATAAATACCATTTGTTAAATCACTTGCAAACACATTCAATTGTCCTTTACCTTTTTGAACTAAGTCAACGGATTGAATTAATTTACCGTTTGAATTATAAAACAACATTTGTGCTTTAACCATATTCTCAGGTAATGTGTAATTAATTGTAGTTTGCTCAGCAAATGGATTTGGAACATTTTGTTCCAATACAATTGATTGCACATCACTTAATTTAACATCGGTTTGTTGTAATGTTTGTGATTGAGTGTCGGATGAACCAATTTGCATTGAACGAGTTGAAGTATTGCAACAATTATTTACGTTGTCTAACAATTGATTCAATTGGTTTTGAACTATATTACTGTTTGCTACCAAATTGTTTATTTGGTTTTGCAGTACCGTGTTGTTTTCTTGTAATGCAACATTAATGGAATCCTGATTGTTTAATTGTGATTGTAAAGTATCATTTTGTAATTCCAGTTCTTGAATACCTTTAGTTAAAATTGAAATAAAACCAATGTAATTTAATGTTTTGTATGTATAAGCAGGTTTAGTAATATTACCTAAAGTATCAATAATGGCTGGTTTGACAGACTGTGAAACTAATTCTGGTAAAATCTGTTCAACTTCTTGAGCAATGAAACCATACTGTTTAGCATTTGAAAAGTTAAATTTCCCTTCACCGTTATAGTTTAATGTATCAAAATAGTATGATTTAGGCGTTAACTGGTGAATTGTTGTTAAGGCACTTTCTAAAGTATTAACATCAATTTTGAATTGTTGGTCTGATGTGTAAACTGTTCCTGCTGCTTGTAAATTTCCATTGGTGTTGATATTTACAACGCCTGAGCTACCTTGTACATCCAGTTTATAACCAGGAGTATTCGTCCCAATGCCTATATTTCCAAAAAAATAAGACTTAGCGACACCTCCACTATATATAGCATAATCATTAGCACCAGGGATAGCAGGTGCTTGTATTTCAATTCCTCTATTTGCTGCCCCATTCGATGCATAAGCAATTAAACCTATATTTGTTGCACCATTGGTTGCCGATCCATATACACCATAATTTGCATTTGATACTCCTGTGGAAAAAAATGTCCCTCCGTAATTAGCACCAAATGTAGATGTGCAGACACCCCTTATTGCTTGCCCATACTGGATTGAAGTTACTACTTCAAGTTGGGCGTTGGCATTAGGAGTTGAAGTCCCAATCCCTACATTCGTACCATTATCATAAATTTGGCTACAGGTAATTGCCGAAGTGCCAGACATTTTAGGAATATAATCAGCACCTGAAGAACATGAGCCACTAATTGTTCCTGAACCAGCAGCAGTCCAAGTGCCTACTCCACTAGCATTAGAAGTTAATACATACCCATTAGTTGCTCCTGTTGTTAATTTAAAACCTGTCATTTGAGCTGTACCTGCAACATCTAATTTTTGTGCAGGGGTAGCTGTTCCTATTCCAACATTTCCTGAACCTGTAGGAGACAAAATAATATGTGCACCACTAATCTCATTGGTTAGAGTAATATTATTATCACTAGCACCGCCAAAACCAAACCATGCTTTACGTGTGGTTGGTCCGTCAGGGAAAAACTCCATAAATGTATGGTCAGTACCTTCAAGACGGAGATTATTAGCATTTGCTACAGAATGAAGTTTCACTTGTGGGCTAGTAGTTCCAATACCTATATTTCCACTCGCTTTAATAATAACTTTATCTCCTCCATTCAATAAAAATCGTATGTCTTTCCATAAAGAAGAACTTTGCCCCAATACCAAATCAAATTCACCTGTAGTACCTGTAGAACTAGCTCCAATCATTCTTCTTTCTGTAGCATCTTGTCGTTTAAAATATATATTCATCCCTGCATCGGTTGATGTTTCTTCACAAGATATTGCCGCACCTTTCACATTTAATTTTTGTGTTGGAGAACTTGTTCCTATTCCTACATTACCAGCACCAGTTATTCGCATTCGTTCATCAAAACTAGTTCCGTTATAAGTAGGAAATAAAATATCCTTATCAGTACCAAGTGAACCAAAAACAGCATGTTTATTTGTAGATTGTTCACCAATTGCAGCAGCAGTAAGGCTAGATAAAGACACACCAAAAGTACCACCCGAACTTAAACTACCTCCAGAAACAACAATACCAACTTGAAGAGGATGACTAGGAGTAGTTGTCCCAATACCTAAGTATCCTGTGGTATTTTGCAATGTCATTTTGGTAGTATTATTAACTTTAAAAGGCAAGTCGCCACTTGTAGCCCCCCAACCAATAAAATTGGCTGCATTATAGGTATTTGTAGCTGCTGTTGATTGCGCATTGGAAATGCTTGAAGCAAATACGAAACAACTTGCTGTTAATAGTGAAATTTTGAGCTTTCTTTTCATCTAATTGTAATTTTTAGGGTTAAATATTCATTATTTATACCCCAAGCTACAACCTTATTTTAGATTAACACATATAAAAATAAGACGAAACCGTTTTTTTTTCGACCAATATACTTAAAGTGTCGACAAAAAAATGAACTATGCCTCCTTTGTATACAAATACACTACTTTTTTTCTTTATAACGATATTCGCTCAACAACACTTCTATATCTTTTATTAAGCGATTGATGTCTGTAGTATCAGTTCCATCGTAATAGCCACGCACATGTTTATCTTTATCTACCAACGCAAAATTTTGAGTATGAATAAAATCATCGGGACCACCATCGCCTTGGCTTGCATCTAATAAATAACTTACACGAGCAGTTTCATATAATGCTTTTTTATCACCTGTTACAAACATCCACTGCTTTGTATCAGCATTGTGTTGAATAGCATAACGTTTCAGCTGTTCTACAGTATCAATTTCAGGGTCAACGGTATGCGATAAAAATTTAACTTCATCGTTTCCTTTGTACACTTCGGCAACACGCTGCATTTGTGTACTCATTATAGGGCAGATGGTACGGCATGTTGTAAAAAAGAAATCAGCCACATAAATACTATTTTCAAATGTTTTTTGAGTAACAGCTTGTCCATCTTGATTTACAAACGAAAAATCCTGAATAGCATGGTAAACGGTATCTGTTTTACCATTTTTAGCCTCATAGGTTTTAGGCCCAAATATTTCTAATGTGCGAGTAGGTTTTGCCGTATCATAAATAAAAAAAGCGTACACAAAAACACCAGCAGCAAGCACTAATAACAACAGATTGATAAATTTTATTTTCATAGTAAAATTATTTCTAAACTAATTAAACTCTCCAATGTACTCATAATCGGGCGGAACAACAACACGCCCCTTATTATCTATAACACCATACTTACCTTTTGTACTTATAAATGGTAAGTAGCCATTTTTAAAACCACGATTTTTAGTATTATCAGCATAAGTAAAATCGACAACAAATTTCACTTCCCCTTTTTTATCAATAAACGCAGTTTGTTTATCAAATTCAACCATTGCCAAGCCCTCTTGAAATTTAGATGCTTTGGTAAATATTTTATTAATCACAACAACACCTTTGTTATTGATATATTGATAAGCCGAAGAATTTTTTTGCGACAATATCAAATCATCATTATCTATATCTAATGCGTTGTTCGTAGCATTCTTGCCCTCAATGGGTTCATTTATTCCTAGCTTAGCTCTTTCAATTGTTATCGTTTCAGTAAATTCAAAAACAGAAACAGGAGCTACTCCATTTATAAAGTTACCTAAAAACGAAATTCGAGAACTCAACTTAAGTTGTGATTCTTCGTACACCACGTTTCCCTTTTTATTTATATACGCCCAAAAAACAATGGTTTCTTCTGTTTTTGTGTCTTTATCAACAATAGTTTGTGCCAACTGTACAGCCGCTAAACCTTCACTAAACTCTGATGCATAGATGTAAATAGGTTCAATCACAAATTTGCACGTTTTATCAATATACCCATAACGCAACTCGCCTGTTTTAGATTTTACTCTTACTAACGCAATGCCATCTTTAAATTCTGTTGCATTATAAAAATCAGGCTCCTTAATAAATTTACCAGCCTTATCAATATATCCGTAACGGATTTCACCTGTGGGCTTTTTCATTTTTACCAAAGCTATTCCATCAGAAAAAGCTTTAGCATCCTTGTACTGTGGAGAAACAACAACCTTACCTGTTGGAGCAATATAACCATAATTACCCTGTTTATCCTTAAACACAGCCAGTAAGTCAGGCACAGATTGTGCTACAATAATTATCGGGCAAAGCGTTGTTAGTATTAACAGGCCAATTAATCTTAGGCACATACGTTTATCGGAACAAAAAAAGTGTTAATCGATTATTTTATCAATTTCAGTGCTCAAAAATAGATAATTTAATTTCTTCTCATAAAAAGCTTCGTACTTTTTATTATTATTTTTAATGAGCGTAGCAGGTATTGCACCCGTCCATAAGTTCGAAACCTTGGGGATAAAATAGTTTGCATTTGTTTCGTCCAATAATTGCACCTCTGATTTTACTTTTTTAGAAGCGAGAAAAGGGTTGAGCTTAGTTTCTATTTCATCTTTAAAATCAAGGCTAACCAATAATACTTTTACTTTTTTATCTATAAAAGCATTATTAATACTGTCGAAAGCAGGCAATTCTTTAACACAAGGCACGCACCATGTAGCCCAAAAATTTACAATATAGGTTGTATCGCCTCCATTTTGAATCCGATTTTCTAAATCAGTAATTTTGATAGTGGAAACATGTTGCGCTGAGAGCTTAAAGCATACTGTTGAAAGAAAAAACAAAAAGAAAAAAAAATACCTCATTTTAAGCTCTTTTTAATCATATAGCCATTCTCAACCTTTTCAAAACCAGCTTTCGGGTGGTATTCTAACCCAGCCATATTGGAAAGAAATATAAGCATTGTATCTTCTCCAATTGATTCCTGTGTAAGCTCTATCAATGTTTTGCCGATGCCAAATTTTTGATGTTCCTTTTTTACAGCAATATCTGAAAGGTAACAGCAATAAGAAAAATCAGTAACCGAACGAGCCAAAGCAATCAGCTCATTACCATTCCATGCCGAAACAACAAGGTTTGAATTATCAAACATTGTTTGTATACGCTTGGGGTCATCTATAGGCCTTGCAATACCCGAACTTTTAAATACTTCTATAACAGATTGTGCATGAAGCTTCTCGTTCACTCTAAATTGAATTTGCATAGTTCAATTACTTTAAATAATTTATTACTTTCGTTCTATTCAAAATTACAAATAAAACAATATGAAATAGCCATGTTTGCTAAAAACACAAAGATAAATGAGAATAAATTTTCAAACTGGCGTATTCCATAAGGCAATTAAAAAACAAATTATTCACTTATGAAAAAATTAATTATTGCATATTTTTACATGCTCATTATCAATACATTACTAGCTCAAAAGTCAAACATTTCGCTGGACGATATATGGAAAGTTGGTACCTTCCGCAGTAATTCTGTTAATGGCTTGGTTTCTATGAACGATGGTTTGCACTATTCTAGCATAAAAAATGATACTATATACAGCTATGAGTATGAAAAAATAAGCCCTCCACAGCTTATTGTAAGCAAAAACCAGTTAGTTGTAAATGGTCAAGCAATTACTATTGACGCGTACAAATTTAGTGCTGACGAAAGCAAACTATTGATAGCCTCTGAAACCGAGCATATTTACCGCCATTCTACCCGTGAAAATTATTATGTATACGACCGCAACACCAAAACAACCCTACCAATAACCAAAGGCGAAAAACAAATGCATGCCAACTTTTCACCCGATGGCACTAAAGTTGCGTTTGTACGTGGCAACAATTTGTTTGTAAAAGATTTAATTACAAATAAAGAAACACAAATAACTACTGATGGCAAACAAAACAGCATCATTAATGGCGCTACCGACTGGGTGTATGAAGAAGAGTTTGCTATATCAACAGCCTACTTTTGGAGCCCCGATAATAAAAAAATTGCCTATTATAAATTTGATGAAAGTGCTGTAAAAGAATTTTCGTTTGATGAATTTAATAACCAACTCTACCCTACTCAATACCGCTTTAAATACCCCAAAGCAGGCGAAAAAAACTCTATTGTTACCATTCATGTGTATGATTTAACAAACGGTGCGGATAAAAAAATGAACATTGGTGCAGAAACTAACCAATACATTCCCCAAATTAAATGGACGCTGGATGCAAATTTACTTTCTATTGTACGAATGAATCGTTATCAAAACAAATTGGATTTATTGTTTGCGAATGCCACTACAGGTGAAAGCACCATTGTTTATAATGAAAGCAACGAAACATTTATTGATATTCATGAAGGCGAAGGCGATTATGTACATTTTGCTTCCGACAAAAAAGCATTTATTATTCAAAGCGAAAAAGATGGATATAACCACCTTTACCGATATGATATGAGTGGTAAATTAATAAATCAAATTACAACGGGTAACTGGGATGTAGTTAGCGTAAAAGGCATTGATAACAAAACACAAACAATTTTTTATACAGCATCAGAAACTACACCTACAGAAAAAGATATTTATTCAATAAAATTAGACGGCAGCAATAAGAAAAAAATATCAACAGAAAAAGGCACTCATGCGCCTGAATTTAGCACCAGCATGAAGTATTACATCAATACCTTTTCTACTGCAAATACACCGCCAATAATTGCGATTTATAATCAGCAAGGCAAACAACTACGCATACTCGAAAACAATGAAGGGTTAAAAAATGTAATGAATCAGTTTAATTTAAGTAACAAAGAACTACTAACCTTTAAAACATCTGAAAATATTGAGCTAAACGCATGGATGATGAAACCACCCGATTTTAATGCTACTAAAAAATATCCCGTATTTCTTACTTTTTATGGAGGTCCTGGCAGAAACATGGTAAATAATAGCTTTGATGGCGCTAACTTTTTTTGGTTTCAGATGGTAGCACAAAAAGGCTACATTGTAATGTGCGTTGATAACAGAGGAACGCGTTACAGAGGAGCAGCCTTTAAAAAATCGACTTACAAACAACTGGGCAAACTAGAAGTTGCCGACCAAATAGAAGCCGCTAAATATATGGGCTCTTTACCTTATGTTGACAAAACACGTATTGGCACATTTGGCTGGAGCTATGGTGGCTATTTAAGTTCATTGTGCATTACCAAAGGTGCCGATTATTTTAAAACCGCTATTGCAGTTGCACCTGTTACCAATTGGAGATATTACGACAATATTTATACAGAGCGCTACATGAGCTTACCTCAAGAAAACGCAAGCGGATACGATGATAATTCCCCTATTAATCATGTAAATAAGTTGAAAGGCAAATACTTATTGATTCATGGCAGTGGCGATGACAATGTTCATTATCAAAACACAATGGAAATGGTAAATGCCCTGGTAAAGGCCAATAAACAATTTGATTTATTTATCTATCCGGATAGAAATCACGGTATTTCGGGCGGTACCACACGCTTACACCTCTACACAAAAATGACCGATTTTATTTTGAATAATTTGTAACCAAATATAGCCTGTTCAAATTTTGTTCGTAAAAATTGTTACAAAGCTCACTCACTTTCTCGACAGGCTCGAAATGAACCTAGCGCAAGGTTCTTTTCGAGTTTATAGAGAAATGAGCGTAGGGTTAACTGTAAATAATTTATTCAAATTTAAACAGGCTCTTAAAAAGCATATTTTTCTAAAAAAGCTTTGCTAGAAAGTACTTCTATTTCAGAAAAATAAAAATCGTCTCTATCTTCGGTAATAATGCATTTGCAGCCACTATCAATGGCTGAGTAATATTGAAGCCCGTCTTCAAAATCGTGAATTTTCTTGTTTTTTTCTACTTGAAAAACCATTGGTTCACTAATGGTTGTAAACCGAAGTTTTTCTGTAAGGATTTTAATTTTAGCTCTAGTAGCATTTTTGCTGTGCTTTTTTTCAGCAAAGTAAACTGCAATTGCTAAACAAAGCGGAGAAGTATATAATTGGTACTTGGGGTTATCAGCCAAACTCAAAATCCTTGCACTATAAGTAAACAAAGGATATTCTTTATTTAATACCGATACAAGAATATTAGCATCAATAAATAATTTCATTTTTTACGGTTCATGTATTCCGTTTTCAATTTGGAGCGTTTTTTTTGTTTGGTAACATAGGTCGCAGGTCCTTCAGCAACAGCATTTACCCAATCCGAAACAGGCAACTCTTCTAAGGAAGTATAATTATTGGTTGTGATTTTATCCAACAAAAATTCCATCAGACGAGATAAACTCATGTTGTTTTTTTCGGCATACAGCTTGGCACGATCTATAACGTCTTTATCAAACGACAATGTTATTTTAGAATCCATAGCATTTATTTTATACGACAAAGATAAAAATTTAATACGTACAAATACACATTTTTTTTGAAATTACCTCAAACTAGCTGTTATCTGCTTTGGGTAAACTTTTCACATCCAATTTTTTCCTTATATTCGCATACCTTAACATTTAAATTAACCAAATATCAAATTATATGTCAGAAGTAAAACAAAGTCATCCAAAAGGTCTTTATGTATTATTTGTAACCGAAATGTGGGAGCGCTTCAGTTATTACGGAATGCGCGCCATTTTTGTATTGTTCTTAACCAAAGCATTGTTATACGACAAAGCTTTTGCTAGTGATATTTATGGTAGTTATACCGGGCTAGTTTACCTAACACCACTTATTGGTGGCTATATGGCAGATAGATATTGGGGCAACAGAAAATCCATCATCATTGGTGGAGTAATGATGGCCATCGGTCAGTTTTTTATGTTTATGTCAGGCTCGTTCTATCAAAACGTTGATTTAGCCCGTATTTTAATGATGGTTGGCTTAACAGCACTTATTCTTGGAAACGGTTTCTTTAAACCAAACATTTCAACCATGGTTGGCCAATTGTACCCACAAGGCGACAAGCGTATCGATTCGGCATTTACAATATTCTACATGGGTATTAACTTAGGAGCATTTTTATCGCCATTAATTTGTGGCGGTTTGGGTGATACTGGTAATCCGGCTGATTTTAAATGGGGATTCTTAGCGGCTTGTGTTGGTATGAGTGTAAGCACATTACTATTTGTTTGGTTAAAAAATCATTATATAGTTACTCCTGAAGGCTTACCTGTTGGAGCTGCACCTAACAAAAGTCGTGAAACAGCTGATATTGACACAGTAGCGGAAGCTAAATCTGAATTTACTACAGGGCAAATTGCTACCTGGATAGGAATTGAAATTGGGTTATTTGGCCTGTTTTACTTTCTTGGGCAAGGCATTATAGGATCATTTATTTTCTCTTTATCTATTGCTGCACCAGGTTTTATTATTTCAGATAGAAGCCTTACCAAAATTGAGAAACAACGTATTTGGGTTATTTTCATCGTTGCATTTTTCGTAATTTTCTTTTGGGCAGCATTTGAGCAAGCTGGCGCATCATTAACCTTCTTTGCCGAAGAACAAACAAATCGCGAAGTTGGTATGCATCTTTCAAAAGGAGTATTGAGTGGCATTTTTGCTATTTTAATCGCACTACTTGCATTTGTAGGTTTAAAGGTATTTAACAACATGAAAAATGAGCTAAAAGGCGTACGCGAGCTTATTTTAATATTGGTTGTTGGCGCTATTGGTGCTTTAGCATATGTTATCATCAAATTTCCATCAGAAGGAACTGAAATTGAGTCAATTCCAGCTAGCTTTTTCCAATCGGTTAATGCAATTGCTATTGTTATCTGTGCTCCATTGTTCTCAATCCTATGGACATTCTTAGGCAAGAAAAACATGGAACCAGCATCGCCATATAAACAATCAATCGGATTATTATTATTAGCTATAGGATACGTTGTAATTGCATTTGGTGTAAAAGGTATTGAGCCTTCTACCAAAGTAAGCATGATGTGGTTATTGAGTTTGTATTTAATACACACATTTGGCGAGTTATGTTTATCCCCTATAGGGCTTTCGATGGTAAATAAACTAGCACCTGTTAAATTTGCGTCATTATTGATGGGCGTATGGTTTTTATCTACAGCATCGGCCAACAAATTTGCCGGTACATTAAGTTCATACTATCCCGAAACAATGGTTACTGTTGAAGCTGTTGAAGCACAACAAACTGAAAAAGGAGTTGTGCTTTGTACAAAACTGGATAAACCAGAAACTATTAACGGAATAAATTATGTAAGCATTGATGCCATTTCATTTGAAGGCGTGAAAGATAAAGCTGTAAAAGCAGATATCGTATCTCACATCTTTGAAGGCTCGTTAACTAAAGAAAAAGCATTTTTAGGCTACAAAATGGATAGTCTTTATTCATTCTTTATGCTATTTGTTGTAATGGCAGGTATTTCATCTATTATTTTATTCATTCTTTCAAGCAAATTATTGAAAATGATGAATGGAGTAAGATAGTTTTTCACACATTTTTATTGGAACAGGTCAAACATTGGTACGATGTTTGACCTGTTCTTTTTTATACAAAAATTTGTAATTTTACCTAACAATTTAAAACGCCATGAAAAACAAGCTCATACTCCTCATTATTAGCACTATACTAGTTGCTATTGTTTCGTATAGTTTTATCAACAAACCCATACCCGATGATAAAAACAGCCTTGTGAAGTGGTATTCATTTGGTGAAGCAATAGAATTGCAAAAAAAGAATCCTAAAATGATTATGGTTGATGTGTACACCACGTGGTGTGGGCCTTGCAAAATGATGAGTGCACATACCTTAAACAACCCTGTTATTGCAAAATACTTGAACGAACATTTTTACCCCGTTAAATTTGATGCCGAAACTTACGATTCGGTAAAGTTCAATGGCTTTGTATTTAAAAACAACAACCCTCCAGGCACACAACGTCCTGTGCATGAGTTTGCTATCTCTATATTAGATGGCAAATTATCCTACCCTTCAGTAGTGTTTGTTGATTCGGATATAAAACGGGTACAAACCATTGTAGGTTTTCACCGTGCCGACCAGTTTGAGCCTATTATAAAATTTTTAGGTACTGATGTTTATAAAAACAAAACTTACGAAGAATTTCAAAAAACGTTTGTTGCGGAAATAAAATAAACAAACAGTAAACTACAACTTTGACTTTATCTGGGTAGCTATTTGCTCCATTTCAGTGGCATCAACTTTTAGTTTAGGTAGTGTAAAATTCAAATCATTGGCAGTATTCATCGGTACAAGATGGATGTGTGCATGGGGCACTTCTAAACCAATAACCGCAACACCTATTCTTTTGCACGAAATTGCTGCTTTTTGAGCTTTTGCTACTTTTTTAGCAAACACCATCATTTCGGATAAATCACTATCTGCTATATCAAAAATATAATCAGTTTCAACTTTAGGAACCACCAAAACATGACCTTTTACTAGCGGAAAAACATCCAGAAAAGCCAAAAACTTATCATTTTCCATGATTTTATAACATGGAATTTCACCATTGATGATACGTGTAAAGATACTTGCCATTTTTTATTTAGTAATTAGTGATTAGGCATTAGTGATTAGGCGTTAGAAAGTAGTAATTAGCGAATAGTAACTAGGAGTGTGGTTAATCGCTAGTAACAAATCAGACAATAAAACAATAAAACAGTTAAACAATAACTAATTAATAAAGTTAAATTACTAGGAACTCATTAATAATCAACCCAAAGCCAATAACTAATGGCTATTCACTAATTACTAATCGCTAGTAACAAACAACTATCGAGAAATCTCCAATACTTCAAATTTCATTGTACCTGAGGGAACTGAAATATCGGCCAATTCGCCAACTTTTTTACCCAATAAGCCTTTGCCAATAGGCGAATCAACGGATATTTTACCGGCTTTTAAATCAGCCTCATTTTGAGCAACTAAAGTGTAAGTCATTACGGCACCATTGGCAACATTTTTTATTTTCACTTTTGATAAAATAAGTGCTTTTGAAATATCTAAAGTCGACTCGTCAATTAAACGAGCATTACTAAGCACCTCTTCTAATTTAGAAATTTTAAGTTCTAATAAACCTTGTGCTTCTTTAGCAGCATCATACTCTGCATTTTCGGATAAATCGCCCTTATCACGCGCTTCTGCAATCTGCTTAGAGATATACAAACGTTCGTGTGTTTTTAAGTGATGTAACTCATCTTTTAGCTTTTTTAAACCTTCTTCTGTAAAATAAGACAACTGTGCCATGATAAATATGTAAACCTTTAATTAATTTTATTCGTGATGGATTGAAAATACAAAGAGAATCCCGCATTTTATACGGGACTCTCTTTACAAATACAAATATATAAAAAATATCGACTTTAGCTAACTAAAACAAGCATTAAAGATTAACTCTTGCTCCAATAGCGTGTGTACCGCTAAATGGGTTTGAAGCTTGATACGAATAATCAATTGAGAATGTTGAATTGTTTTTACCAAATGGCATTTCAAATGTAAAGCCAGCTGTTGGACCTGTATAAGCTGAAGTTCTTTCGTCAATATTCAAAATTCCTTTTTCGTGTACATAACCAACACGCACCATCAACATGCTTTTCCATCCATACTCAACCCCAAATCTAAATTGATCTTTAGAAAATGAGTTAGAGGTAAATGTTCCCATAGCAGTTAAACGATGTGTTTTGTTGAAAGCACTATCTTTCTTTACATAAAAATCATACCCTGCTCCAATATTTAATAATGATGGTAATTCATAATCTGCCGAACGGTGTTGAACAGTCATGGTATTAGCCAAAGTAGAGCCCGGAACAGGCGTTTTAAATGATAA
>JBASCV010000335.1:0-32607 GCA_049651825.1 Bacteroidia bacterium | reverse complement strand
GATGACACTATTTATATTGCTCCTCTTGCAGGATGTTCTGCATTTACTTATTTTAATGGAGACTCCGCTTTTTATTCAAACATGTGTTCAATAGATAGTATTTCTGCGTATTTAAATGTTGCTTATTTTAATTTAACGCCAGGAACAACAACATTATCTATCAATTGGGGCGATGGAACAGTTGATACGTATCCATTTTCAAATGGCACAGGAACAGGAAATTATTATTTAAGTGGTAACTTACATCTTTATACATCTCCTGGAGTTTATACTGTTACAACTACAGTTACCGACCCTTCAGCTTGTTATAATCACACTTCAACACAATCTGTTAGTGTAGGAAGCACGCTTTGTGGCACTTTGTCAGGGAAAGTATTTACTGATGTAAACAGCAACTGCTCTTTGAATAATGGAACAGATATTGGAATGTCATATCAACTAATAACAGCAACAGATGCCAACAATAATGTGTATTATGCATGGACCGATTATATGGGCAACTATGCTTTTAATACCCTGCCAAATGGTGTTTACACCGTTAATTTAGGATACTTGAATTTGGGTTATACTGTAACATGCTCTGGGATATTGCCAGCAACAATTACTGTTAACAACAATTCTCAAATACTTAATGTGCCATTAACATGTAGTGGTCAATTTGATGCAGCAATAACAGGCATTTCATTGTGGAGCGGCTTCTTCCCTGGTCAACCAGATGGTCTTTTACCTCATGTAGGAATACTGAATGCTGGCTGTAATGCAACAAGTGTTTCTGGACAAGTTAAAATAGTTTTAGATGCGTGTATTCAATACACTGGTCCATCTACTTGGAGTAATAATGGTGCACCAGATGTTGTTATCCCAGCTTCTACTGGCGATACATTGGTTTGGAATGTTGCAGATATAAATAACATCGGAAACTTTAGTTATTGGGATTATGCAGTAAACACATTAACTTGTACTACTGCACAAGTAGGCGATTCGGCTTGTATAACTATGATGATTTTACCTACAAATGGTGATGCTGACCCAAGCAACAACACCTACACCCGTTGTTTTGAAATAGGTGTTAGTTACGACCCTAACAACAAAGAAGTAATGCCTACAGGCGATGGTGCACAAGGTTTTATACCGGCTGACCAGCCATCATTAACTTACACGCTTAACTTCCAAAATACGGGCACAGCAAAAGCTTGGAACATTTATGTAATGGATACGATAGATACTGATTTAGATATCAATAGTATTGAAATACTAAGTGCAAGTCATCGTATGCAAGTATATACATTGCCAAACCGTGCTGTTAAATTTATGTTCCCTGATATTATGTTGATAGATAGTACACATGATGAGCCAAACAGTCATGGTTATGTTACTTTCAAAATAAAAGTAAACCAAGGTTTAACACCAGGAACCGCAATAGAAAACACAGGTCACATTTATTTCGATTATAACGAGCCTATTGTAACCAATACAACATTAAACACAATTGAATTTCCATCATCAGTAAATGCAATTGCAAAATCAACTGTTGTTAAGGTGTTCCCTAATCCTGCAAAAGAAAGTATAACAGTTTTGACTACTAGCAACAATGCGGGAAAAATAACTGTTACTGATTTGCTTGGCAAAACAATAAAAGAAGTAACCACAACTAATGAAAAAACAATTGTAAATACAGCTGATTTGCAAAGCGGTGTTTACTTTATTAAACTAACTCAAAATAATGTAACCACAACCGAAAAAATAATGATTGCTAAATAAAATCAATATTAATAAACGGTTTTATTAAAAGCGGTTCAGCCCCCATTTACTTAGGTATAAAAGTTTCGTAGGTTTAAAGGTTATAAAGGTTTAGCACAAAACTTTAATCGAACAGCGAAATACCTAAGTAAATGCTGAACCGCTTTTGTTTGATGGTTATTTTAAATGAAGTTGTTTAAAGTTGAATATTATAGCTGTTTGTTCTCGACTTTGCTCGAACTGACACCGCCAATAAAAATGTCATATCGAGCCCAGTCGAGATATAGACATTAAAATACTTTAATTCAAATTAAAGCAACTTCAATTTAAACAAAAACTTGTTAGTAAAAAGGGTTAAATTTATTTACTTGTAATTGTTTAGTACACGTTTAATCATTAAATTGTGGTGTTATTTAAGCACTATTTAATTTATCATTAAACATTTTTTGCATGAAATTTAAACTACTCCTAAAAAGTTTTGTACTCGTTTGTTTTATAAGCCTTAATGTTCAGGCACAACCGTGGTTAAAAAACCTTCCGAAAAAAAGTAAAGAGCAGCTTACTTTTTTTGATTATCAAAAAGCATTTTACGATTATTGGGCACCATACAACGTAAAAAAAGGTATTTATATTAAAGATGGAGTAAAGAAAAAGGCTGTAGGTTGGAAACAGTTTAAGCGTTGGGAATATCAAATGGAGGGCAAAATAAATCATCAAACTGGCGAATTTCCAAAGGAGAGCGCTTGGCAAATTCATAAAAGTTTTATGCAGGCAAGTCCTGAGCCACCAACAGTACAAAATGCAAATTGGACAAGTTTAGGACCAACTACCACTTGGGGAGGGTACGCAGGAATTGGTCGTGTAAACTGTGTTGCTTTTCACCCTACCGACCCTAATACGTTTTGGATAGGAGCTGCCGCTGGCGGGCTTTGGCATACTGCTGATAATGGCACAACATGGACTTGTTTAACTGACGATAACGCTGTATTAGCGGTAAGCGACATTGCAATTCCTTCTGATTTTGCAACATCAAATACCATTTACATAGCCACTGGTGATAAAGATAGTTGGGACAATAATAGCGTAGGGGTATTAAAATCAACCGATGGAGGATTAACGTGGAATAATACTGGAATTACATATTCAATAGCTGCTTATGAGTTGGTTACTCGATTAATAATTGATCCTAACGATAATCAAACAATTTTAGCCGCAACAACCAATGGTGTATATAAAACTACAAATGGTGGAACTTCTTGGAACACGCAGCTTACAAGTGTTTCTTTCAAAGATTTAGAGTATTTACCTGGAAATTTTAGCACCCTCTACGGTTCAACAGGCGATGGGGAAATATATGTTTCTACAGATGCAGGAGCCAACTGGACATTGACCTATGCCGATGCGAGTGCAAATCGTACAGAACTTGCTGTTTCTGCAAATCAGCCTAATTGGGTTTATGCTGTTGCGTGTGATGCCGATAATGCACTTTATGCGGTATTAAAATCTACTGATGCTGGCGCTACTTTTAATACCGTTTATAGTGGTACAACTTTAAACCTTTTAGGATGGGATCTTGATGGTAGCGATTTTGGAGGCGGACAAGGATGGTATGATTTGGCAATTGAAGTTTCGCCAACAGACGCAAATAGAGTGTTTGTTGGTGGCGTTAATACCTGGGGTTCTGTTGATGGTGGTAACACTTGGGTAATTACTACTCATTGGTACGGAGATGGCGGAACACCTGAGGTACATGCCGATAAACATTTTTTAAAATACCATAGCAATGGTACTCTTTTTGAATGCAATGATGGTGGAATTTATACAACAGCCGATAATGGTTTAACGTGGACAGATAAATCAAACGGATTAATTATTAGTCAAATGTATAAGCTAGGTGTTTCTGAAACAGTTGCTGACGAAACAATTACCGGCTTACAGGATAACGGAAGCAAACTTCTTTCTGCTGGCTCTTGGAATGATGTAAAAGGTGGCGATGGCATGGAATGTTTAATTGATTACACTGATGTGAATGTTCAATACGCTACTTATGTAAACGGCCAAATAACAAGAACTACAGACCATTGGACGAGTGATATTGTTGATATTGAGCCGGATAGTGCAGGTGATGGGGCTTGGGTTACACCATATATTATTGATCCATCAAACAACCAAACATTGTATGCTGGTTATGCAGATGTATGGAAAACAACCGATAGAGGTGATAATTGGACTCAAATTTCAACGATGACTACATCTGATAAAATTCGTTCAATGGCAATAGCTCATTCCAATACGCAAGTATTATACGTTGCTGATCCGTACATTATTTGGAAAACAACTGATGGTGGGAATAATTGGACTGATATCACTGGAACATTACCAACATCAAGTTCGAGTATACGTTCAATTGCTGTGAAAAATGATGATGAAAATACGGTTTGGGTTACTTTTAGTGGTTATAATGCAAATCGAGTGTTTGAATCAACTGATGGAGGTGCTACATGGAATAATATTTCTACAGGCCTACCAAATATTCCTACAAGTTCTATCGTTCAAAACAAACAATCAACAAGTGATGTTGAGCTTTATTTGGGAACAGAAGTAGGAGTTTATCTGAAAAAAGGAACGGCTAATTGGGTGTTCTATAACGATAACTTACCTAATGTAACTATTGGCGAACTTGAGATTTATTATGATATAAACACGCCTCAAAACTCTAAATTGAGAGCAGCAACTTATGGAAGAGGGTTGTGGGAATCGCCTGTATTTGGTGGTATAGTTTTGCCTGCACCTGTTGCAGGAGTGGCCGACTCGAGTACTCATATTTGTTCGGGCGATAGCGCAATAATAACTTTGACTGGATATACAGGAACTATTCAGTGGCAGCGCTCTGTAAACGGAACTTCGGGTTGGGCAAATGTTAGTAATGGAAGTGGTGGTACTACAGCTACTTATACAACAGCAAATTTAACAAGTACACTTTATTATAGAGCTAAAGTTTCGCAAACAGGTTACGCAGCAGTATATTCAAATGTGATAGCTGTTGCTGTTAATACTACACCTACTATTGCTTTAAGTGATTTAACGCTTACAGCAAGCCCTACAGGAACAAGCTTTCAGTGGTTTAATTGCACAAATAATAATGTACCAATAAGCGGTGCTACAGCGCAAACATATACTGTAACTGCTAATGGTAGTTATGGAGTGTACGTAAGTCAGTTTGGAAAAGCCTGTCCGAGCGCTTGTACAACTGTTTCTACCGTTGGAATAAATAATTTGGCAACAAGTAAAGAAACATTTTTTGTATATCCATCGCCAGCTACAGATATTATAACGATTGAAGTTTCTAGCGATTTGATTGGAAAAAAATATGCTGTAACAGATGAGCAAGGTAAATTGCTGATTTCTGGTAAACTTACTAGCGAAAAATCAACAGTGCGTTTGAACGAATTTGCAGCGGGCATTTATATTGTTCAAATAAACAATCAAAATAAGAAGATTGTGAAAAAGTAGAGTACATGTAAAGTAACATTATATAATTTTTTAAAGGATGCAGTTGTATTCATGTGTTAGACGACAACAATTACTAAAAAATAACCTATGACAGAAAAAGAATTATTCATCAACTGGATGACAAACAAGTGGTCAGCAAGCAGCATTAGTGCTTATTCTGGCAAAGTCGACAAATTATCCAAAGACCTGAAGTCGAAATCAATGTTATTAATGGATTCATTGTACGAGATAAAAAATCCGACAGACTTAAACGCTATTTATAATGCTTGGTATACCGTTCCAGAGTTCAGACAAAATGACGACACTTCGCACAAGCAAGAATCGAATGCTTTTAAGCGTTACATCGAATTTCGAACTCATGAACAAAAAATGGGGGCGAATGTAGGACAAGATACAATAACGATTAAAACGCCAGATGAATCAACGATTGAAAAAGAATCATATCTATTTGCACTTGAAGAACATTTACAGGATTTTTTAATTCGCAACCTTTCGACAATTAAGAAACACAAATTAAAATTATTTGAGGATAATGAACGAAGAGGAAAGGAATATCCAACAGACGTTGGGCCTATTGATATTTTGACCGTTGATGAAAATGGGGACTTCTATATTTTTGAAACTAAGCTATCAAAAGGCATGGACAGAGCACTTGGACAGCTTTTAAGATATATGGGCTGGGTCAAAATTAATCTTGCTAAAAACAAAAATGTTTACGGGATTATTGTTGCAAATAAAATGGATGAGAAAATTAAATATGCTGTTGAAGTCACACCGAACGTAAGTTTGTGCGAATACGAAATGAAATTCGACATAAATTTTTTAGACAAAATGTAAACTGACAGAAACACCTGCATATAACAGCACCTGCCTAAAAGTGGCGTTTAGGTTGTTAAATCAAGCATTATGCTTCTATCAAATGTTGTTCTTGCTTGGTTGATGGTGAAGTGATTCGAAATCGCCATCTTCGGGTATCTACAGCTATTTTATTTAAATATAGATTGATATAGTTTTTACTATAAAATCTAATTATCCTAATGACTATAATTTAAAAGCCTAACTACTTCAAAAAAAACAACCGCAGCTATTTCAGAATGAAATAGCTGCGGTTGTTTTTAAGTTTCTAACAACAGTAAATTGTTAGATGATAAAACACTAACGAATTACAATTTTTTGATTTGCAATTACTGATTGATTTGCTGAAATTATTTTTACCGAATAAATTCCTGCATTTAAGTCTCCTTTTTCTAGTGTAAACTCTTTACCAGTAAAATGTAGTGTTTTTACTTCTTTGCCTATTACATCAAATACTTTTACTGTAGCATTCTGAACCTCGGTGTTGAATGTAATAGTTGTATTTGTAGAAAAAGGATTTGGAGCAATAGATATTGTGTTTTCTGTTTTACGATTTACAATACCTGTACCGAGTGGAGCAACAGCAATTGTATCGGCACCAACCGTTAATGTTTGCATTGATCCGGTAGAATCAATTGCCAAGTATGACGAAATGGTAAACATGATTGTATCATCTGATGTTAATGAGTTTGAAACTTGAAATTTGAAATCAGCAATTTTACCATATCCGCTTCTTGGTGTTTGGTCGTTACGCACCATTGCTCCGCAAGCAGTATTTGTTATGTTGTCAATTTTAGAAACAGTTAACAAATCGGTGCCTTTGGTTCCTAACCAACTTGTTGGGTAGCTTAGCATTTCGGTAGCATTTTCAACTAAATTTTGATCATAATGAATATTAAATGCTAATCCATATAAATTAGTTAAAGGTGCAGCCATTGAGCCTAACCATAATTCGGCTGTTACCCAATCGCCTGCATTGAATGCGCTACTACTAATAACAAAGTACATGTCAGGTGTTGTTCTTTCGTTTGAATATACTTCAGTAGGAGGGTTAGATATCATGTGTGTTAAACTGAAGTTTTGGTTAATCGCCAATGTATCATCATTATCAATAATACCGTTTCCATCACAATCAACATGCATTAAATCTTCACCATTGTTTTGAGTGCTTCCCCAATTAGTTGAAATATAAGCTTGCCAAACATTTCCTGTTGATGCACGAGGAGTGCCTGTTTGTGAAAAATGTACTCCAAGTGGTAGTAAGTCGAAATTGTTTACCACCATATCGTTATTAGCGTCTCCTGGCCAAACAACAATTGGAAGCACCTTTACTCTAACCGTGTCAGGAGTTGAATTTGAACAACCATTTGCTGTTAAGGTATATAAATATTCTACAACAAGTGGAAAATTTGTTCCGTTTATTAGATTTTCGCTAATACCCATAGTGCCAGAACCAGCAGGGTTGCTTATGCCTGCAACCACAGCACGAGTCCACGAAAAAGTTGTTCCTGTTGTTGCACTTGTTGGGGTATAGGTAAATGCATCGCCAGTATAAACATCGGGCGCAAAAAGTACACTTGATAGTGTAGGAGAAGGATTAACTGTAACCACTACGCTATAGGTGTTTGGGTTGGTACAACCATTTGCTGATACAGTATATACATAACTTACATTTACTGCGTTTGCGGTTGTGTTTATCAGTGTTTCGTTTGGATTCCCCGTTCCGCTTCCAGTAGCGTTGCTGATTCCTGATACGGAAGCTCTAGTCCATGCAAAAGTTGCTCCTGGTGTTGCGCTTGTTGGAGTGTAGCTAAATGCTGTGCCGCTACATATTGCTGGTGGTGTTAGTGTGCTAATAAGTGTAGCAACGTTGCTTGGTGCTATGGTTATAGAATTAGAGCTAGAGCTAACAGCGCATGCATTGTCAACTCTTACACGGTAATAGTAGGTGATACCTGGCATTATACCAGTGACATTATGTGTTGTTACGTTTCCTAGATTTCTATTATTGTAGCCAGGCAAGTAGGTACCAGGTGCAAAAGCGAAATCATCAGAAACATCAAGATAGTAAGTAAGAGCAGCATTTACAGCGAGCCAATTTGCATTAAACGATGAGCATGTGATGCTAGATGGCGCTAAAGCAACGGGCGCTGCTGGTGCATTGGTTGACACTGCAATTACATTTGAAGAAGCACTTGTGTTGCATGAGCTAAAAGCACGAACTCTGTAATGATAAGTAACGTTTACTGTTAATCCTGTAACAGGGTAAGTAGTAACATTTCCAACATTTAAATTGTTATATCCAGTAACAAAATTGCTGAATAATGCATCAGTAGAAACATCTAGTGTATATGACAATGCTCCTGATGTAGCTTGCCATGAAGCATCAAATGAGGTACACGTTAAAAACGGAGGGTTTAAAGCAATTGGTGCATCTGTAGTACTAGAATTTATGCTTATTGTATTGGAGTTCAAGCTTATTCCGCATCCATCTTGTACACGTACACGATAGTAATAGGTGGTGTTAGCTGTAAGACCATTTAGTGTATATGACGTTACATTGCCCACATTTAGATTGTTATAGCTTGTTATAAATGTAGAAAAAGAAACAGCCGTAGAAACATCTATAAAATAGGCAAGTGCACCGGTTACGGCAGTCCAATTAGCTGTTAGTGAAGTACAATTAACGTTTGTTGCTGCCGTTGCTGTAGAAGCATTTGGGTTTGCTGTTGCTGTTGTAGTGAAAGAAATTGTATCGGAATTTAAGCTGTATCCACATCCTCCGTTAGAGGCGCGTACACAATAATAATAAGTTGTGTTGGGCGACAATCCAATAATAGTATGTGATGTATCATTTGTTATAAGGAAATTATTATATCCAGAAATGAAACTACCAAAATTTATATCTGTAGAAACATCTAAAGAATACATAGTTGCGTTTGGTGATGAATTCCAGTTAGCAACAGTAGTTGCACATGCAATGTTTGATGCCGCAAGAGCTGTTGGGGTAGTTGTAGAAAAGGTGTTAAATGATTCAGTGTTTGAATTTAAGCTTGTTGCACAACCATTTGCAGCACGCACTCTGTAGTAATAAGTTGTGTTTGGGTTTAAACCAGTAACATTGTATGTGTTAGCGTTTCCTACATTGGTATTGTTATAACCAGAAATAAATGTAGCAAAAACTTGGCTTGTAGAAATATCTAGGTAATAAGATGTAGCACCGTTAGAATATGACCAGTTGGCATTAACAGAGCTACAAGTAAAATTGTTTGGGGGCATTGCTGTTGGCGCTGTTGGCGCACCAGTTAAAACCGCAATCACATTGGAGTTAACGCTTGTTCCGCAACCATTGGTAGCTCTTAGTCTATAGTAATAGGTTGAGTTTGCTGTTAGTCCATTAACGTTATACGTGGTTACGTTTCCAACATTTAAATTGGTCAAACCTGTTTGAAATGTAACAAAGTTTGCACTTGTTGAAACATCTAATGAATAAGATGTTGCGCCAGCAACAGCAGACCAATTAGCGTTAAAAGATGTACAGGAAACACTAGCCGGAGGTAATGCATTTGGAGCGCTAACAGCGCCACTGTTTACAAGAATAATATTTGAGTTTAGGCTGGTATTTGTCCCATCAGTTACTCGCACACGATAATAATAATTGGTGTTTGCAGTTAATCCTGTAACATTAAATGTTAGCGTATTGCCAACATTTATGTTGTTATAGCTGGAAACAAATGTTGAAAAATTAACATCTGTGGAAACGTCTAAAAAATAAGCTGTTCCACCAGAAACAGGGTCCCAGTTGGCATTAAAACTAGTACACGTATAGTTTGTAGCGCTAGTTGCTACTGGTGCCGGTGGTGCTTGTGCAAAAGTTGTAGTTGTAAAAAAAGCTGCTACGCACATAACCATTACAATAACCCAGTTTATAGAAGCGCTGGTTTTGTTTTTTTTGTAAATGTTTTCCATTGATAATTATTTTAATTGTTCTTTTTTGTTAGAATGTACCTTTTTACAAAAATATACAAAATAAACTAACCAACATAGTGTAGTTTGCGGTTTGCGTATTTTGCTTTATGAATAACGCCTAATGTTTATTGCCGTAATAAAAATATTTAGCGTGCAAATTTTTTAATTAATTCGGCTAATTCTGTTTTTATACTTCGTGCAACAGGAACATTGCTCCCATCAGTCATTTCAAGGCTGCCTTTATCTTTCGTTGGAATAAATTTTTTAATAAACTCGATATTGATTAAGTGTGAGTTGTGGCATCTAAAAAATGGTTCACCCTCTAAAGCTGTTTCAAGCGATTTTAAATTTTTAGTTACCATTCTACATTTTGCATCTGTAGTATATACTTTTGAATAACTACCATCCGCTTCAATACGTACAATTTCTTTAATATTCAGATATTCCGAGCCCGAAGCGGTTGGTATAGATAATTTGCCAGATAATATATTTTTTATTTTATCAGTAGGTGATGGTTGTGAAGTTTCTTTTGCTTTTCTATCTACAATTTTTTTTACTGCATTTATTAATTCTAGTATATTTATTGGTTTTAACAAATAATCAATAGCGTTAACTTTAAATGCTTTTACAGCAAATTGATTGTATGCTGTTACAAAAATTACGTCAAAGTTTCTGCTGCCCAGTTGTTCAATCATTTCTAATCCCGTCATTTGGGGCATTTCAATGTCAACAAAAACTAGATCAGGGTTAGTGTTTTGAATTATTTTTATTCCTTCTTTTGCAGCATAAGCAACCCCTATAATTTCAACATCAGGGCAATACTCTTTTATGGCTATTTCCATAGCTGTTACTGCATTTTTTTCATCATCAATTATAATTGCTTTAAGCATGTTGTTTTTTTATTTTGTTTTCTATTAATGGCAAGAAAAACTCTACTCGTGTGCCACAGGCTTTTCCTGTATGGTCTTTTAAGTCGATATAATTTACTTGCCCCTCTTTGTTTTTAAGAGAGTTTATAATTTTTAAGCGTTGGTTTGTTGCTTTTATACCAAACGATTCATTGCTTTTTTTCTGTGTTTTTTTTATTTGCATAGCAGCATCGCGTCCAATTCCATTATCTTCTACCGAACAAAACATAGTACCATTGAGCAATGTAACTGAAATGTGAATTTTGCCAGGCTCTTCTTTTGGCATTAAGCCATGCCATATAGCATTTTCTACAAATGGTTGAAACAAAAGTGGTCCTACTAAATAGTTTTCGGCTATAATAGCAGCATCAATAGAAATTTCATGGGTAAATTTTCCTAAAAAACGTTCAGCTTCTAGTTCTAAATAAATGTTTAAGGTTTCTATTTCTTCGGCAAGCGTTATGTACTCATTTTGCGATTGCTCTAGTATTTTGCGTACTAAACTCGAAAATTTAGATAAAAATAAACTGGCTTTTAATTTGTCATTTTGAAGTATAAAGCTTTGAATGGAATTAAGTGAATTAAAAATAAAATGTGGGTTCATTAATTTTCTCAATGAAATTAACTGATACTTAGAAAGGTCAATTTCTAACGCTTGTTGAAGTTTTTGAGTGTATTTTAAATTTTCGGAAAGAGTGTCGCGCTGGTTTGTTATTTCCCTGTTTTTATCTTCAACTAATTCTTTTTGTTTTATAATTTCTTGATTTTGATTTTCAACTTTTTCTTTTTGGGCTTCTATCAGTTTTTTTTGTTGTTCAGATATTTTTAGAGAACGAAGCACAAAGCCTGTAAATATTAATACTACAAACAAACCTGCCACAACTCCCCATAGTGTTAGCTGTTGTTTTTTCTTTTCAGCTTCTTGTTCTAAAATTAATCTATCGTTAGACGCTTTTGTTGCCATTTCTTTTTTAGCAAGCTCATACGCCATTTCTTTTTGTATAATTTCTGTATTTTTTTGTTCGTTAAAAATAGAATCTTTCGCGATAACAGAACGTTTGTAATGTTCTAGCGCTTTTTCATGTTTTCCCAATTGTAAATACAGTTCGCTTAAGTATTCGTTTGCAACTTTTACATCTTCTAAATTCCCTATTTCTTCGGCAATTGCAAGCGAACGTTTTAGATAATTTTCGGCAAGTGTGTGTTTTTTTGTTGATGTGTATACCGAACCAATGTTACCTAGTTTTATTGCAATTCCATTTTTATTACCCAACTCTTCATCAATTTTTAATGCTTTGAAATAATATTCAAGAGCCGCATCATATTTTTTTTGTGTTGTGTAAACGCTTCCTATATTATCATAGTTGCTTGCTATAATTCTTTTCGCGCCTAACTCTTCGGCAATTGCTAGGGATTTGAAAAAATGCTCTAATGCTCTATTGTGTTGTTTTTGATTATCATATATAATGCCAATGTTGCCAAGGTTGTTGGCCATTCCCATTTTGTCGTCAAGTTGCTCTGAAATTTTTAATGCAGTTGAAAAGTAGTTTAAGGCTTTAACATAGTTGTTTTTGTATTTGTAAATAATACCAATATTATTACAAGCTGATGCTATTCCTTTTTTATCGTTTAAACTTTCGGAAATTCGCAATGCTTTAAAATAATAATCAAGTGCTTGTGGATAATTGCCTTGGCGAGAAAGTACAACACCAATATTGCCTAACCAACGTACAATTGTTTTTTTATCTCCCAATTCTTCGGCTACTTTAAGTGTTTTGAAGTAATAATCGAGTGCTGTTGGGTAATCGCCTTGTTCGTAATAGGCATTGCCAATATTGCCATATGCGCCAACAATTCCTTTTTTAAAATTTAGTTGTTGTGCTAATTCTAATGCTGAATTGCCATAATGCATTGCTGAATCAAAAAGTCCTTTTCGAATATATTCCCAGCAGAGCTTATAAGAGTGAATTACTTTATTTGTGTCCGCTTTATCGGTATATATTAATTGGAGTAAAGAATCTTTATTGCTTTTTTGAGCAAAAGAAAAACAATTGCTCATCAAAACAAACATGATTAGTAAAAAAAAATTACGAAATTTATTCATAATCAATACACTCGTTTAGTGCAAGCTCAATTTTATAAACAAATATAGTATAATTAAGGAAATAAGCAATAATCAGAGGGGGGAGAATATATGTTTTACTTAAGTATGATTCGGCCTAGTAGCGTATTAAACATTTTTTTTGCTTCCAACAATTGCTGTTGCGTTTGCATCAATAAGATCATTTCTTCTTCTGGTAGATTTTCTTTCAATTTTTTTTGATTATCGTGTATCATCATTTCGAGTTTACGGCTTTTAAGCGCATATATTGCATGATACACTGATTTTTTCAGAATGTGTTCTTCAAGGGTTGGGTAAATACTGTGTTCTTCCCATTTTGATAGGGAGTAGGGGCTACTGATTAAATCAACCGTTAAATAGGCTATTTCGTTGTTTTGATGGTTTATAAAATGGTTGTAGTCGTGAATGATATCGTTGTTTAGGTACTCAACTATTTCAGCATATATAGCTTTGTATAATGGATTTTCAAAAACAATTTTATCGTTATCTAATTCGTGAACCAACAAAGGAGTTACATGTACTTCAACGGGAATAGGATTGTTATGAACATCAAGTTCATCACCATCAATAAATATTGTTTTTTTTCCGTAGTTGAGTAGTAGTCTAATAATGTCTCGTTCTTGGTATTCGGCACTAGCATCAAGCTCCTGTTGTTTTTTGTCCTTGAGAATTAGTTCTTCAACATTTATTTCTTCGGGCTGTGGTTCAGCATTGTTGTGTTTTTCGTTAAAGCGTACACTTCGTATTTTGTTTAATTCGTTCAATAGCACCTGCTCTTCAATGTCCATTATTTTGCTACATTCCTTCACATATACCGAACGGTAAATGGCATCGGGTATAAGGGCTATACTACTCACCACATCTTTAATCAATCCTGCTTTTTTAATAGGGTCGTGACCAACTTCATTCATCAAAAGTGATGTTTTAAATGAAATAAAATCGCGAGAATTTTTAGCGATAAAATCCAATAATTCTTCGTGACTTACTCGTTTAGAATACGAATCAGGGTCTTCACCATCAGGAAATAAAAGTACTTTAACATTAAGGCCCTCTTCCAACAACAAATCAATTCCTCTTAGTGCTGCTTTAATACCAGCACTATCACCATCGTACATAACTGTAATATTGGTGGTGTGTCGTCTCAACAGCTTTATTTGACCAGCTGTTAGAGATGTTCCGCTGCTGGAAACAACATTTTCTATTCCTGCTTGAAAAAGAGAAATTACATCGGTATAACCTTCAACTAAAAAGCAGTTGTCGTGTTTGGCAATAGCGCCTTTTGCAAAATAGAGTCCATATAAAACATCGCTTTTGTGATAGATTTCCGACTCGGGCGAGTTGACATATTTTGCAACTTTTTTATCGGTACGTAAGGTTCTACCTCCAAAAGCAATTACACGGCCCGAAGCAGAATGAATAGGAAACATAACACGTCCCCAAAACCGATCTGCGTGATTGACATTGTTTTTATTTTGTTCGGGGTGCTCACCATTACCATCGTGTTCTTCCTCATTTTTATACTCAATGGTAAGGCCAGATTTTACTAGGTATTCGGTTTTATAACCTTCAGCTATCGCTGCATCTGTAAATGCAGAACGTTTGCTCATGGAATAACCCAATTGAAACTTTTGTACAATATCATCCCTAAAACCTCGCTCTCTGAAATAGCCCAAACCAACCGATTTCCCTTCATCGGTATTAAATAAATTTTCGGTAAACTTTTTTTGTGCGAACGATGAAACAACCAATAAACTTTCGCGCTCACTATTGGATTGTTGCTGTTCGGGAGTAAGTTCCTTTTCAGTAATTTCTATTTGATATTTTTGAGCGAGTTTTCGTAATGCTTCTGGATAGGTTATTTTTTCGTAATCCATCACAAAGTTCACCGCATTACCGCCTTTACCACAACCAAAACATTTGTATATACCTTTTACTGGAGATACATAAAATGAAGGGGTTTTTTCGTCATGAAAAGGACAAACACCAATAAGATTAACGCCTCGTTTTTTAAGGTTAACGTGGTCGCCCACAACCTCCTCAATACGGGCTGCGTCAAAAATTTTATCAATGTCTTCTTTACTTATCACACTAGTGGGTTTATTAAAAAAAGTATGTTCTATTTTTGTCGAACAAGTTTTTATTTAGCGAAAAGCTAATTTACAAAAAAATAGGGAGAATAAATAGCTAAGCTCTATTTTTTGTCTGTTGTTTTTATTTATTGATAAGCACTTTGCGTGTATAAGTTGATGAATTTGTTTTTATTACAAGGTTATACATGCCATTGGGTTTGTTTTTTAAATCAATAGCTATATTATTTGAATTATATATTCCTGTGTGCACCGTTTCGCCTTTTACATTAATTATAGTTATGTTTTGAATGTTGTTGGGTGCCGTTATCAAAAAATTTCCTGACGATGGATTTGGACTTACAAAAATAGTTTCTTGTTTGTGTTCAAGTGATTTTATGCTTGTGGAAATGCCTGTAATTGCTGATGTTTTTAAAAACCAAATGTCGAGCGAGCCATCTTTTGTTGTTCCATAAACACTGTAAAGGGTGTCGTTCAACAATTCGGTCGACATAAAATCATTTCCTTTTTCGAGTAAAATAGTATTGAAGTTTACAAGATTACTCAATTTGAAATTGGGCGAAAATTGAGTAGAGTCGTGGCTTCTATATGCGGCATAAAATTCAGATGCTTGGGCATAGCCATTTCCTGTAGCGCTTCGTCTATCGCGCCAAGTAATGATAATATCTCCGTCAGTATCAAAGTCGGCCCAAATCATATCTTGCATTTTTCCGTTATTTGTATTGTCGTCATTGATTCTTATTGGTGTTGACCAATTAGCGCCTCCATTAGTTGATTCTGTCATCATAATATCTATATCGCCAGAGGTGCCGCCTGGGTATATAAATGCAAGGTGGTTGGTGTTTGCAGGGTTATGAATTAAACGATAGCCCAATTTTGCACTGTCGTTATTTGCTGCTGATAAAATATTAATTACAGTATTATAGGTAAAATGTAAGCCGTTATCTGATGTAGAGGCAATAATGTATCGTGGATACACACTTTGTGATGTTAAATAGCTAGGATAAATTGTTTGAAACAGATTTCCTGAACACGTTGGTGCAGCCATAGGTTGAGTAATTAATGAGCCCACAAGAAAATTTGTTGTGTCAATATATCTCCAAGGAGTCCATGTTTGTCCGCTGTCGGCAGAAGACAGAAAATAGGGGCGATTGGGTGCAGCAATCCAAGGAGCAGGCTTCGTAGTTAAAAATAATTTATCGCCTGAAGGGTTGATAACTAGCCAAGGTCGGTCAATGGGTAATTTGTTGCCATCTGCATACATATCAATCATTTTAATGGGATTACCCCAACTTAAGCCTCCGTTTGTAGACTTTAAAAGATAAACACCACCTGAATCGGGATTTTCGCGGTAATCAATATAGCTTAAAAATAAATTACCATTGTTGTCGAATGCTAATGAGGGATCGGCAGATTTGTAGGTAGAAACCACATGGGGCATAAATAAAGTTGAGCTCCAATTGTTTCCTCCATCAAATGAACTTTTTACTTTTATAGTTAGTCCGGATCCATTGTTATAAACATAGCCCATCCATGCTACCACTATATTTTGTGTATTTGCAGGATTGATGGCAATATAGGGCTCGCCTTCAAAAATAGTTCCGTTAGAAATGTTTTGCTCTTGCGATTTTAGTATATTGATAGATAGTAATAAAAGAGCAACAAGAAATAATTTTTTCATTTTTGGTAGATTTTTATAAATGTGAAATGATTCCAAAATCATTCCAATTGCTTCACAAAACGGTATAAATTAAAATCCGCTTTATTCAATTCTGTTTCTAAATTGTGTTGCAATTGTTTTTTAGAAACACCTTTCATGCGATTGTGCTGTATTAAGCGATAGGCTTTTTCGGCAAGTAAATACGAACGTTTTGTATTTACAGCAATGTGTTGATGCTTGTCAATAGCAGCAATCAGTTCATCAACACCTTCGTTTTTTATAGCAATCGATTTTATTACAGGAATATTCCAATCGGCATCGGGTTTTGAATGCACCAATTGTTGTATGTTATTTAGAAAAATGTTCGCACCTTCTCTATCTGATTTGTTTACCACAAAAACATCAGCTATCTCCATCACACCTGATTTTATGGTTTGAATTTCATCACCTGATTCGGGTACAAGTACCAACACGGTAGTGTCAGCCAAACCAACAATTTCTACTTCACTTTGTCCAACACCAACTGTTTCAACAATGATGTAATCAAAGTTGGAAGCACGCATTACATCAACAATTTCAATCGTTTTAGCCGATAATCCACCTAGCGAACCTCTTGTAGCGAGCGAACGAATATATACATTTTCGTTGTTAAAATGTTCTGCCATTCTGAGCCTATCGCCTAACAAAGAGCCATAATTAAAAGGCGATGTGGGGTCTATTGCAACAATACCAACTACTTTACCTTGATCTGTTAATTTTTTTATAACAGAATTAATCAGCGTACTTTTTCCTGCACCAGGAGGGCCTGTTACACCCACAACGGGCGTGTTTTTTTTAAAATCAAGTGATAACAATATTTCCTGCGCTCCCTCTAAATCATTCTCAACAATGGTAATGCAACGAGCCAAGGCTTTTTTGTCGCCTTGTTGGAGTTGGTGGATGAGTAAGCCCACCCCAGCCCTCCCAAAGGGAGGGAGGTTATTGTTTTCAGAAGAATCAGTTGTTTGCTTCATTAGTTCCTTAATCAGTTATTTCATCACGCTTAATTTTTCAAGTTACGACAATGAAACTAAAATGCTCTCCCACAGTCTTCGACAGGCTCAGACTGACCGCGCACTGTTCATATTGAGCCTGTCGAAATTTCTGTTCTAGCCATATTTAACCAAACCAGATTAACATCATGGTTTTAGGAAAAGGGATGTTGTTAAGGTGTTTTAAAACTCCGCTGTTTTAGGCGCTCTTGGGAATGGTATTACATCACGAATGTTCGTCATACCTGTTACAAATAACACCAAGCGCTCAAAACCCAATCCAAATCCAGCATGTGGTGCTGTTCCAAATCTGCGTGTATCCAAATACCAATACAATTCTTCGGTTGGAATGTGCATTTCGTGCATACGTTTTTCTAAATTTTCTAAGCGCTCTTCACGTTGCGAACCACCGACTATTTCACCTATCCCAGGAAATAATATATCCATTGCACGTACGGTTTTTCCATCTTCGTTTAAGCGCATGTAAAATGCTTTTATTTCTTTTGGATAATCGGTTAAAATAACGGGCTTTTTAAAGTGCTTTTCTACCAAATAACGCTCGTGTTCACTTTGCAAATCAGCTCCCCAGTTTTCAATTAAGTATTTGAACTTTTTCTTTTTGTTTGGAGCCGAGTGTTTTAAAATATCTATTGCCTCAGTATAGGTTAATCGTTGAAATTCGCTGGTAGCACAGAAGTGAAGCTTGGTTAACAAATCCATTTCAGAACGCTCGTCTTGCGGTTTTTGTTTTTCTTCCTCCAACAAACGCGTTTTCAAAAACTCTAATTCATCAGCACAATGTTCTAAAGCATAGCTAATACAATACTTTAAAAGGTCTTCAGCCAATTTAGCGTTATCATCTAAATCATTAAATGCAACCTCGGGTTCTATCATCCAAAATTCAGCAAGGTGGCGTGTTGTGTTTGAATTCTCGGCACGAAAAGTTGGTCCAAATGTATAAACTTCTCCTAAAGCCATTGCGCCTAGTTCAGCCTCCAACTGTCCGGAAACAGTAAGGTTGGTTGATTTACCAAAAAAATCTTGTTTAAAATCAACTTCGCCTTGTTCGTTGCGAGGTGCTTTATCGAAATCTAAACTTGTTACACGAAACATTTCGCCAGCACCTTCTGCATCCGAAGCAGTAATAATAGGTGTGTGTAGGTAGGTAAATCCTCTATCATTAAAAAATTTGTGTATAGCATACGCCAAAGCGTGACGTACTTTAAACACCGCATTGAATGTATTGGTACGGAAGCGTAAATGTGCTATTTCGCGCAAAAACTCCAAGCTGTGCTTTTTGGGTTGTAAAGGAAACTTTTCAGCATCGCTATCACCCAATATTTCTAGGTGTTCTACCTTAATTTCTACTTTTTGTCCTTTCCCTGAAGATTCAATCAACAATCCTTTTACAGCTATTGCAGCACCAGTTGTAAGTCTTTTAAGTAATGCTTCATCTGTATTCTGAAAATCAACTACCGCTTGAATATTGTTGATTGTAGAACCATCGTTGATAGCTATAAACTGATTGTTGCGAAAAGTTCGTACCCAGCCTTTTACAACTACTTGAGTATTATAAGCTGTTTCGGTTAAAAGTTCTTTTATTTTTGTTCTCTTTTCAGTGTTCATGACCTTAATTATTCTGTGTTTATCAAAGATGTTTAATTTGAATTATTAAGCCGCTTGTTCTCGACTAAGCTCGAACTGACGCTTGTAAAAATTTAATATTTAGCTCGTTAGAGATAAAGTCATTTCTAATTTGTAAGCTTAAATTAAACAACATTATCTTGTACAACTACAAAAAAACGAATTTTTTAGGGTATATACCACAGGTATTTTATTATTTGTAGTATTTCGGCAATTTTCTGACCTATTCAAGCACTCTTAATATCTTTAAAAAAACAATTTGAATTGTGTTCAACAAAGAGACGAAAAAACGGAAACCAAAACAAAATCAACTCCTATTCATAACAAAAGTGAAAGAAAAACAGATAAACTAATTACACGCAATTCACTAATATTCAATCATTTGTGTTTTTAGAGAAAATAAATCTTGCTGGAAACTATAAAAATGAAAAAAGTTTCCATAGTTTTGTGCCGTCAAATTAAAAAGTCGAAATGGAAACAAAAGACAGAATATTGAAAGGTGCTGAAGAACTGTTTTTTAAATACGGTATAAAAAGTATTACCATGGATGATATTGCCAAACATCTTGGCATATCAAAAAAAACCATTTATCAGTTTTATGCCGATAAAAACGAAGTAGTAGAGAAATTAATGATTGAGAATACCAAAGCAA
Source organism: Bacteroidia bacterium (assembly GCA_049651825.1). Lineage (GTDB taxonomy): Bacteria > Bacteroidota > Bacteroidia > 2-12-FULL-35-15 > 2-12-FULL-35-15 > 2-12-FULL-35-15. The sequence continues at coordinate 12,426 of JBASCV010000335.1, read as the reverse complement.
ATGAGTGTGAGTTAAGAAAAATTGGTGAACTATCAACCAATGTGATTGATGAGGTTTTTGCAATGATGAAACATATGAGCACCATGTTTGCACAAATGAATCCCAATTTGTTTTACGACCTCCAAAAATACCACCCTAATTCATGGAAAATGTTTAAAAAGTTTAAAGAAGAGTGTATTGAAATGATGGTGGAAAATTCTGTTAAACGTGGTATAGAACAAGGTTTGGTAAGAGCTGATATTAATACAAAAATAATGGCTCGCTTAAGAATGGAGCAAGTAGAAATGGGCTTTAATCCTCAAGCATTTCCGCCTGACAAGTTTAAAATCTTGGATGTTCAACTTGCTCTACTCGAACATTTTTTGCATGGGATATGTACGATAAAAGGACACAAACTGGTTAATAAATATAAAGAAATAACAGAAGACGAATAACACAATACTATAATCAATCACCAACAATGAAAAAAATTATATTAATAATAGGTTTGGGAGTGTTTTATTTTTCTGGCTATAGCCAGAATGAAACAGGGGTAACTTCTTATTCCTTTTCTCTACCACAAGCTATTGAGTTTGCTCTGCAAAATCAAAACAATGTAAAAAATGCTTTGTTGGATGAGGAAATTTCGAAAAACAAAGTAAAAGAAATTACTGGAATAGGTTTGCCACAGATAAACGGAAGTTTTGATGTTAAAAAATTTATTGAAATTCCAACATCATTAGTTCCTGCGCAGTTTTTTGGTGGCCCTCCGGGTTCGTTTGCTGCGGTTAAGTTTGGAACTACATATAATGCAACTGCCGGATTTGATGCAAGTCAATTAATTTTTAGTGGCGATTATTTTTTAGGCTTACAAGCATCTAAAGTTTACCAAGAGCTTACCGTAAAAGTAACACAACGTACAAAAATTGAAACCAATGTTGCTGTTACCAAAGCATATTATACGGTGCTTGTTAACGAAGAGCGTATGGCGCTTATGGATGCAAACATTGTACGTTTGAAAAAAACAATGGACGATACAAAAATATTGTTTGACAATGGTTTGGTTGAAAAAATTGATTACGATAGATTAACAGTGGCATACAACAATTTAACATTAGAGCGCGAAAAAATAGAGCGTTTGTTAAAAGTTGGTTTGTTATTGTTAAAATATCAAATGGGCATGGATGTAGCAGATAACCTTATCCTTACGGATAAACTAGCAGATGTTAAATTTGATTTTACTACTCAAGTATCTGCCGAAAAATTTGATTACTCAAAACGTGTTGAGTTTAATTTATACGAAACACAACAAACATTAGCAAGACTAGACTTAAAGCGTAATAAGTTTTCATATCTACCAACAGCCTTTGCTTACGCTAGTATAAACGGAATGGCACAACGTAACGAGTTTAATATTTTTAACACAGAATACAGATGGTACCCAACGTCACTTATTGGTGCAAAAGTGAATATTCCAATATTTAGTGGCTTTCAGCGCAACTTTAAATATCAACAATCAAAACTATCTCTTCAAAAAGCAGAGAATAATTTAGATTTTATAAAAAAATCAATTGATTTAGAGTTGGCTTCGTCAACAACGGTGTTACAAAATGCAACAGCTACACTAGAAAATCAAAAGAAAAACATGGCAATAGCCGAAGATGTTTTCAGAGTTTCTAAATTGAAATACGAACAAGGTGTTGGCTCCAATATGGAAGTAATTGTAGCAGAAACAGCACTTAAAGAATCTCAAACAAACTACTACAATGCTTTATTTGAAGCATTGTTGGCTAAAATTGATTTTGATAAAGCGAATGGCAATTTAAAATAAAACCCTCTCAACCTCTGCATAAGTAAGAAGATAGGTTGATAAATATAATATAAAAACAGAACCAACAGCAAAAAAATATATCCAAATGAAAAAAATATTCTTAATTCCGAGTCTTACATTGTTAATGATTGCATGCAATTCTGGAACTGATAAAAAAACTGAATTAGAAAATTTAAAAAAACAAGAAGCTGAAATTAAAAGTAAAATAGCTGCTTTAGAAACTGAATTAAGTCAATCCGACACATCGGCAATGTTAAGCGGTATAGCTGTTTCTGTGGAAGAGTTGAAGGCCGTAACTTTTAAAAACTATATTGATGTTCAAGGGCGTGTTGATGCTGACGAAAATGTTGCAATAAGCAGCGAAATGCCTGGAACAGTTACAAAAATAAATGTGAAAGTTGGTGATAATGTGAACAAGGGTGATGTTCTGGCCGAAACGGATGCACGTACCATTATGCAAAACATTTCCGACTTACAAACCAACTACGAATTGGTGGCTCAGATTTATGAAAAACAAAAAAATCTGTGGGAACAAAAAATTGGTACAGAAGTTCAGTTTCTGCAAGCAAAAACCAATAAAGAAAGTATGGAGAAAAAGTTGACCATGTTGCAACAACAACTTTCAATGTCGAAAATAGTATCGCCAATAAGCGGAACCGTTGATGCTGTTGATATTAAGCTTGGACAAATGATTGCTCCCGGAATGCCTGCAATACGTGTAATTAATTTTTCTAACTTAAAAGTTAAAGCAGATGTTGCTGAAACGTATGCTGCTAAAATCAAAAAAGGAAGCGAGGTTATTGTTTACTTCCCAGATATGGAAGATACGCTTATTACGAAAGTAAATTTTGTTTCTCGTGCTATTAATCCAGGAACAAGAACCTTTTTAGTTGAAGTATTGCTCGATAATAAAAAAGAATACCACCCTAATATGGTTGCTCGTTTAAATGTAAACGACTATCAATCGGCAAAACCAACAATAGTTGTGCCTGTACGTGCGATTCAAAAAGACGAAAACAACGCATCGTTTGTTTTTGTTGCTGAAAACGGAAAAGCTCAAAAACGCTCGATAATCATAGGAAAAGAATACAGTGGTAAAGCCGAAATTAAATCAGGATTAAAAGAAAACGATTTGTTAATCACCTTAGGCTACGATATCGTCAACGAAGGAGATGCTATAGCATATAAAAAATAAAATAAACCCTCTCCATCTCTCCCCACAGGGGAGAGATGGAGAGGGTTTTAAAATATATTTTAATATAAATAACCACTCTTCGCTTATTTGCGCAATAGCGGTAAAAAATAAACATCATTAATTATGAAATTCAAAGAATTTAAACCATCAAGTTGGGCTATAGATAATAAAATAAGTATTTATATACTTACTGTATTTATTGCTCTTGCAGGTATTGCTTCGTACAATAGCTTACCTAAAGAAAGCTTTCCTGATATTGTTGTGCCTACTATCTATATCAACACGGTATATGTAGGTAATTCTCCAACAAACATCGAAAACCTTGTTACCAAGCCAATTGAAAAACAATTGAAGGGTATTGCAGGGGTTAAAAAATTAAATTCAACATCATTGCAGGATGTGTCTGTAATTATGGTAGAGTTTAATACTTCGGTAGATGTTCCATTGGCAAAACAAAAAGTGAAAGATGCAGTTGATAAAGCCTCAACCGATTTGCCAAAAGATTTAACACGTCAGCCAAACGTAATGGAAGTAAGCTTTTCGGAGCTTCCTATCATGTACGTAAACATTGCCGGAAACATGGATTTAAACAAATTGAAAAAATATGCCGATGATGTAAAAGATAGAATAGAAGGGATGAAAGAAATTTCTCGTGTGCAAATGGTAGGTGATTTAGAGCGCGAAATTCAAATCAATATCGATATGTTTAAAATGCAAGCGGCAAATTTTTCGCTTGGCGATATTCAGCGTGCTGTTCAGTACGAAAACATGAACATTTCTGGTGGTTTGGTGCCAATGGATGGTATGAAGCGTAGTATTTCTGTGAAAGGAGAATTTAAAACGGTTGATGAAATTAAAGATCTTGTTGTAACATCTGGTTCTGGCGCAAAGGTTTATTTAAAAGACATTGCAGAGGTTGTTGATGCCAACAAGGAACAAGAAAGCTACGCTCGTTTAGAAGGGAAAAATGTAATTACATTAAATGTTATTAAACGTAGTGGTGAAAATTTAATTGACGCATCTGACAAAGTAGCCGCATTGGTTGAAAAAATGGAAAAAGAAGATTTTCCTAAAGATTTAAAAGTTACTATTACAGGCGACCAGTCAGAGAAAACAAGAACCATTCTACACGATTTAATCAACACTATCATTATTGGTTTTATTTTGGTAACATTTATTTTAATGTTCTTTATGGGTGTAACCAACGCAATATTTGTGGCTGCATCAGTTCCTTTGTCTATGTTTATTGCGTTTTGGATAATGCCCGCTATTGGTGGTGCGTTCGATTTTAGTTATACGATGAACATGATTGTATTGTTTGCATTTTTACTTGCTTTAGGTATTGTTGTTGATGATGCCATTGTGGTAATTGAAAACACGCACCGTATTTTTGATAATGGTAAAAAGGATATTATTACTGCTGCTAAAATGGCAGCAGGCGAAGTTTTTTTACCTGTATTAAGCGGAACATTAACCACACTTGCTCCGTTTGTTCCGCTACTATTTTGGAGCGGTATTATAGGTAAGTTTATGTTTTATTTACCTATAACACTTATCATTACCTTATTGGCTTCATTACTTGTTGCATACATTATAAATCCTGTATTTGCAGTAGATTTCATGAAACCTCATCACGAAGAAAAAGCAAAATATGGTAAACTTACAGGATTAGCTAAACTTCAGTTGGTTGCATATATTTTAGCATCGGTATTGGCTCATCTTGGTGGGTATCATGCGTTTGCAAATTTGGTGCTGTTTTTTGCCGCATTTATGTTGTTGCACCGCTTTTGGTTACACAAAGTAATTGAAAACTTTCAAACCAAGCTTTGGCCAGCATTTCAAAATGCATACACAAAATTATTAGTTGCGTTTTTAAAACATCCTGCGCGTGCAGTATGGGGTGTTGTTGGTTTGTTTGTGTTATCAATTGTATTTTTTGCTATACGTAGCCCCAAAGTAGTATTCTTCCCACAAGGCGATCCTAACTTTGTTTACGTGTATGTTAAATTACCTGTTGGTACCGACCCAATAAAAACAAACGAAGTAATGCTTCAAGTTGAAGAAAAGGTGAACGGAGTAATTGGTGATTCAAACAAAATTGTAAAATCAATCATTACCAACGTTACCAAAGGTACTACCGACCCTCAAGACCAAGATCAAAGCGATTATCCAAACCGCGGTAAAATAGCCATTGCCTTTGTTGATTTCAAAGACCGCGAAGGCCAATCTACATCTGAATATTTACAAAAATTACAAAACTTAAACTGGAATATTCCGGGTGCTGAAATTACTGTGGCAAAAGAGAAAGCTGGCCCGCCAGTTTCAAAGCCAATCAATATAGAAGTGAGTGGCGATAATTTTGACGAATTGGTGTTTAACTCAATAAAACTAAAACGTTATTTAGATGCTGAAAACATTACGGGCGTTCAAAATCTTAAATCGGATTTTGAAACCATAAAACCTGAAATTGTTTTTAATATTGATAGAGAACGCGCAAATCGAGAAGGGGTTAGTACTGCTGTTATTGGCATGGAAATACGCAATGCGGTATTTGGTGCAGAGGTCAGCAAATTCAGAGATGAAAACGATCAGTATCCAATACAGTTGCGCTACAAATACGACCAGCGAAACAATATTGAAGCACTGCGTAATTTAAAAATTATTTTCCGCGATATGAATATGGGCGGTATGCTAAGAAGTGTTCCTCTTTCATCGTTTTGTACTGTTGAATACAGCAATACGTATGGAGGTATAAAGCGTAAAATGCAAAAACGTGTAATTACAATTAGCTCAAATGTGGTTGAAGGATATAACGAAAATGAAGTTGTTGGTGTTGTAAAAAAAGCATTAGTTGGTTTTACACCAACAGGCAAAGTTGAAGTTAAAATGACAGGACAACAAGAAGAACAAGCCGAAACAGGCGCATTCCTTGGCACGGCACTATTGTATTCTATTGCATTGATGTTAATTATTTTGGTGCTTCAATTTAATGCCATTGGCAAACCATTTATTATCTTATCCGAAATTTTGTTTAGTATAATTGGTGTGTTAATTGGTACAGCATTGTTTAAAATGGATATGAGTATTGTAATGACAGGTGTTGGTATTATTGCACTGGGTGGGGTGGTTGTTCGTAATGGTATATTGTTAATTGAGTTTGCCGAAATGTCGCGCAAAGAAGGCATGAGTCTTTATGATGCTACTCTTGAGGCTGGCCGCACACGTATGACACCAGTTATACTTACTGCCACTGCGGCTATATTAGGTTTAATACCTTTAGCAGTTGGATTAAACATTGACTTTCAAACATTGTTTGCAAACGGAAACCCGCAAATTTATTTTGGTGGTGATAGCGTAGTATTTTGGGGCCCTTTATCATGGACAATGATTTTTGGACTTGCTTTTGCAACATTCCTCACACTGTTGTTAGTGCCTGCAATGTATTTAATATCTGAGCGTTTAAAACGCAAATCAGAGATTGTTTTAAAGCATTTCGGCATGTCGAATGCATTGATGTATGTACCATTTTTTGTAATGATTTGCCGAATTGTTATACGATTAAAAGGTACTAAATTAGATTACGGAAATTTAGATTATTAAGAGAAATAAAAAGGCTCAAGTATATCAGTACTTGAGCCTTTTTTAATTAAAACTATTTTCGTCAATAAGCATCATACAATTAAAATGCCCTTTGGGGCATTTTTTGTATCCAATTTTTGAACAAGGGCGACAGGATAGGTTTTTCACCTCAACCATTTTAGATGTTGTTGCTGGTAAATAAGGAGAGAAGCCCAATGCAGGAACAGTATTGCCCCACACGGAAACAATTTCTTTTTTAAAAGCGGCTGCAATGTGCATTAAACCTGTATCGTGGGTGATTATTTTTGTTGCTTGTTTTATAATAGATGCAGATTGATTCAAATTATACTTGCCACAAGCATTGTAAATAGTAGCGCCAACAGCCTTTTCAATGATGTTAGCATTCTTTACATCTTCTTTCCCGCCAAGCAATACAATCGGTTGATTTAACGTTTTACAAATGTTAATTATTTTTTCTACAGGCAATTGTTTTGTAGCATGCTTTGCACCTATAACAAAACCAATGTATTCCGCCTGATGCGTTTTAGGAAATAGCGCAACATTCAACTCATCTTTTTCAGGAATAAAATAATCCAATCCCTGTAAATCATTCTTTACACCTAATTTCTCAAGCGTTTGCATATACCTGTCAACAACATGCTGGTTAGGCATTTTGTTGATTTTTAAATTTACCAACAACCACTTTTTAAAATTTAATTTTTTAAATGTTGATGATGATTTTCCTAAAGCACTTTTTACTTGAAGCGAACGGATGTTATTATGAAGGTCGATTACAAAATCAAATTTTTGTGATTTTAATTCAGCCATTACTTCATTTACATTTTTTTCAATGCTGTGTACTTTTTTAATATGGGGATTGTGCTCTAGAATGCCTTTAAATGCTCGCTTAGTAAGGTAATGCACCTCAACATCCGGAAGTTGTTGTTTTAAACATCGTACCACAGGCGATGTTAATACAATGTCTCCAATAGAGCTAAAACGTATGATGAGTATTTTTTTCAATTTAGAAACAGTTTTTTGCCACAAAGGCGATAAAACAATGTAGTTAAATAAAGCATCGCTAACGCATATATTTCGACAGGCTCAATATGATCGCGCGCAGTCAGTCTGAGCTTGTCGAAGACTGTGGGAGAGATTTTTTAGTTACTTTTCATTATAAATCACCTCTAACAATGTTTGTCCAACAGCTTTTAATGTGGTTTTATCTATGATATCCATGTTATCCTTGTGTGTATGATGATAATCACCAAATCCACCAGTAGCTTGGTTATATTCAATAACATCAATACAAGGAATCCCTGCTTTATTCACATAAATATGGTCATCAACGCCTACAAACATTTTTATTTGGGGCGAAAAATAATTGCCATAGCCTAAATCAGCCGCCACTTTCCACACTTTGTCTGTAGCAGCAGAAGCATATTCAACCGAATTTTTTTCTTTAGGAAATAGTGCATTTGCACCACCCACCATATCTAACAACACACCAAAGTTTGCAAAGTAGTTTGGTTTATGAAGGTTTTTTGCCCAGTATTGAGAGCCCAAACACCACGATTCATTATCACCACTTGTTCCATAATCTTCCATATCGAAAAAAATAAAATCCACACCAATTGTAGGGTGTGTAGCACTTATCTGACGAGCAATTTCCATTGCTACACCAACACCACTAGGACCATCGTTTGCGCTGTCAAAAGGTTTGTCTTTATCTTTCGTGTCCTCATCGGCCCAAGGGCGTGTATCCCAATGCGAGCAAATTAAAATTCTGCTTCGAGCATCTGGTTTAAACGTTCCAATAATGTTTTTAAGTGTAAATTGTTTTTTGTCGAATGTTTGAACCGTGCCTGTTTGAACTGTTGTTTCTAAACCGTATGATTTTAATTTGTTAGCTAAGTAATCGGCACATTTGCTGTGCGCCTTTGAGCCTGGTACACGAGGACCAAAATCAACCTGTGCTTTTACAAAAGCATAAGCCGAATCGGCATTAAAATCGGGTGCTTCAATCCTATTTGTTTCAACTGATTTTGTAACAACAACTTCATTGGGTTGTTCTTTATTATTGCCACATGAAGCAAAAAACAACACTGAAAGCACGGTTATTAAAACTAAAAAATAATACTTTTTATTCATCTGTTTTATTGCTCAATTGTCCAAATAGTAGCCTCTTTGGTATCTTTAATTGTAATATTTAATTTATTTAATTCGTCACGCAATTTGTCGGATGTTGCAAAATCTTTTTTCGCTTTCACGTCTTTTCGGATATCCAGCAATATTTGCATTACGCCCTCCAATACATTGGTATTAGAAGTTGTTGCTGTTTCATCTTTTAATCCTAACACATCAAACACAAAGGCATTCATTAGTTTTTTTAATGCAGCTAAATCTTCAGTATTTAAATTTTCTTTTCCGTCATTCACTGAGTTTATTGCTCTTACAGCATCAAACAAATGAGCAACCAAAACAGGTGTGTTAAAATCATCGTTCATTGCTTCGTAGCAATTTTTTTCTAGCTCTTTTACATTGTATGTAGATGTTGCCGAAGTTTTTAAATTAGCGAGCGTTTTTATTGCAGCCAATAAGCGAGCATATCCTTTTTCGGATGCTTGAAGTGCTTCATTAGAAAAATCAAGCGTACTGCGATAATGGGTTTGCATCATAAAAAAGCGAACAGCCATTGGGCTGTAGCCTTTTTCTAAAAGAGGGTGATTTCCTGTAAATAATTCACCCGGTAAAAAACCGTTTCCAGCCGATTTTGACATGCGTACACCATTTACCGTAAGCATATTGGTATGCATCCAATAGTTTACAGGCGCTTTATGGTTGCATGCTTGTGATTGAGCTATTTCATTGGTGTGATGTGTGGCTTGTAAATCCATTCCGCCACCATGTATATCAAACGTATCGCCCAAATATTTGCTGCTCATAGCCGAACATTCAATATGCCAACCAGGAAAGCCCCAGCCCCAAGGCGAAGGCCAGCGCATTAAATGCTCTGGTTTTGCTTTTATCCATAGAGCAAAATCTAATCGTCCTTTTTTCTCGTCCTGCCCATGCAATTCGCGTGTATTGGCAATTAAATCTTCCAAGTTGCGATTGGTAAGTTGTCCGTACGAAAACTCTTTATTGTATTTTTCTACATCAAAATAAACCGTTCCATCAGCAACATAAGCATAACCTCTTTCAATGATTTTTTTAACCATTTCTATTTGCTCACAAATGTGGCCAGTTGCTGTTGGTTCAATACTAGGAGGCAATGCATTGAATAGACTCATTACGTTGTGAAAACCTACAGTATATTTTTGTACAATTTCCATTGGCTCTAATTGCTCCAGCTTTGCTTTTTTAGCAAATTTATCATCGCCTTCATCTCTATCACCCTCTAAGTGTCCTGCATCAGTAATGTTGCGTACATAACGAACTTTAAAACCCAAATGCAACAAATAGCGATAAATCATGTCAAACGAAATAAACGTACGGCAGTTGCCTAAATGCACATCATTATATACGGTTGGGCCACATACGTATAAACCCACCATTCCTTTGTTTATGGGTGTGAATTTCTCTTTTGCGCGCGTGAGTGTGTTATAAAGTGTTAGTTGATCTTGCATACTTTTATTTTTGTGTGATGAGTATTATATAAAATAAGCAATGCTAAATTCCTATCGTGAAGAATTTAGCAAGCCGCTTAACATTTAACAATTGTTTTTTGGTTTATTTGAGGTCTGAGTCTTCAATAACGCCATCACCAACATATTTGCCGTTTTTATACAAGGCAATACGGGTTAATATTCCGTTAGAGCTATAGATGTATACTTTTCCGTCAACCAAGCGATTCAGATGAAAGAATCCTTTTTTTGATATTTGTTTATTTGCATTGTAAAGTGTGTGCTGTCCTTCGCCATTAAATGTACCACTATTTGGTTTTTCAACCTTGTCAACAATTACAGGTGGTGTTGGATCTGGGTCTTTAACAACTGTTTTTGGTGTTTCTTTTACAGGTTGTTTTGGTTCAAAGTTTTTCACACTTGCTACATCTAAAAATCCACCTTCAAAGTTTTTCTCTGATTTTAAATCTCCATTTTCGTAGTATTCTCTAACAATGCCAGCTTCTTTTCCATCCGCCCAATTACCTTCAATCATTGTTTTACCATTTTCATAAAAATACTTTTGGTCACCTTCTCTTTTTCCTGTAGTATTAAATTTGAATGCTTGTTGTACCTGACCATTTTCGTAATACAACTTATAATCACCCACCCAGCGGTTGTTTTTCCATAAGCCTTCTTCTTTCATTTTACCATTTTCGTGATACATTTTTGCATAACCACTTGGGCGGTTATTTTCGTAAGTGATTTCACTTTTTAGGTTATTGTTACAGTAGTATTCCTTCCAAATCCCTGTTTTTCTGCCATCAACATACATTCCCTCTTCTACTTTTTGTTCTGGAGTATAACACGGTTTGTTTGCAATTTTGTTGGTAACAATCCATTTGCCTTGTCTTTTACCAGCGGCATCTGTAAGGTTTATCGTATCCTTACCAACCAATTCAAAGGTTTGAGCACTCACAAGTTTAACTAAAACTACAAAAAGCAATAAAACGAACTTTTTCATCTGATATATTATTTTCGATATTAACTCAATCCGAAATACAAATTCACCTAAAATACAAATGTATAATTTTTAACTGAAATTGAATGCATTAGCTTCCTTATTTACGTATTTTTTCATTTTAGGTTGCGAATCATGTCTACTGTCATTTGTTTTAGGTCAAATTCTGGTTTCCAGCCCCAATCTTCTCGGGCTCTTGAATCATCAATACTTTGGGGCCAACTATTTGCTATATCTTGCCTAGAATCAGGTGTATACGAAATTTCAAAGTTGGGCAGATGTTTTTTTATTTCGAGGGCAATTTCTGCTGGCGAAAAGCTGAATCCTGCTAAATTATAGCTCGAACGAATTTTTATTTTTTCAGTATCGGCTTGCATAATACCAATGGTTGCTTTTATTGCATCCGACATGTACATCATTGGTAATGTGGTAGTTGCGGATAAAAAACATTCGTATTTGCCGTGTTTTAACGCTTCGTGAAATATATGTACAGCGTAATCGGTTGTTCCGCCTCCTGGGGCTGATTTCCACCCAATTAAACCTGGGTAGCGAAGGCTTCTTACATCAACATTAAATTTATTGAAATAATATTCGCACCAGCGTTCGCCTGCTTGTTTACTAATTCCGTATACGGTACTAGGTTCCATAACCGTAAACTGTGGGGTATTTGTTTTAGGAGTGTTGGGACCAAAAACGGCAATTGAGCTTGGCCAGTATATTTTTTGTATGTGTCCTTCTTTTGCTAGTTCTAATACATTAAATAAACCATTCATATTGAGCTCCCAAGCAAATTTTGGCATTTTTTCGGCTGTAGCCGAAAGTAAAGCGGCCAACAGATAAACTTGGTTTATTTGGTATTTTTTTACCACCTCAAAAAGGTTTTGAGCATTCAACACATCTATCACTTCAAAAGGGCCTTCTTGGGCTTGGGCGGTAATTTTTACATCTGATGCAATCACGTTTTCTAAACCATAAATGCTCCTAAGGTTTTGTACTAATTCGGTTCCTAGTTGACCAGAAGAACCAATTACCAATATTTTTTCACTCGTTCGCATAGTTATAATTTACACTCAACATTTTTATAAGTTCCAAAAATACTTTTTTAAACAATATGTTTGTGTGTTTTAGTAAACTCATTCTGCTGAAAACTGTTGCAAGCTTCCATTCCTGATAAATATCATATTTATTATACAAAATAAAAGCACTATCTTTGCAC